>APFI01000135.1 GCA_000403945.1 Desulfovibrio sp. Dsv1 | reverse complement strand
CTTTCGTTTACCTGGCAGCCTCAATGATTTGGATCAGATAGTTTGCAAACATACCCTAGGCACTGTGCACAAACGACATCAGATGCATACGCCATGCTGACGTTAATGCTTCGCTGTGCGCAGCAGCCTGGGTGGTGTTTATAGTTCTGCTTTATTGCTGAGATTAAGACTTAAAAATATGTTTTATATACACCAATTTTAGATAGAACTTCATTGATGTCCATTAATTTTTCCGCTGTTAAGTTAGCTGCTCTCAAATTTTCTTCCAGTCTATGGGTCTGAATTTACCGGTAAAGCCTTGGACACATGGGTGCATGAACATGGCGCGCGACTTGAGTTTATCCGTCCTGGCAAGCCAACGGACAATGGATGCATTGAGAGCTTTACCGGCAAAGTCCGCTGAATATTTGAACCAGAACGCTTTTTTGTCCCTGGCTGACGCCAGGGACAGTCTTGAACATTGGAGGCTGGATTACAACCGGGAACGTCCGCATGACTCACTGAACCGGATGGCCCCGGAAGAATACCGTGAAAAGAATCGACCCTTTTACCCAGCAGAAATTGCTAGCCTAAACATGACATCCCTGGCGGGGGAGGGTCAACCATTCTTCAAAAAATGGCCGAAATTTCGGCGCGGTCAGACGTTCTGGGCAGTCATGCAAGTGGCCCTGTGGCCCTCGCGGCGGCGCACCAAAAAAAAGACCAAGAAGGAACCGGCCAGCTTGGAAAGGCTCATGGTCCCGATGGACCAAGGTGTTGCCAAGCGAATGAACAGCAGAAAGACCAAGCTGTCCAAGGGCGCACCCAGCAGGCTGGAGAGCAGGATACGCTGGGAAAAGGACTTGCGCGTAAAGGTGAACAGTGCCCAGTCACCCAGTTCACCTACGGCGAAGGCCGCCGCGCTGGCCACAGCCAGTTGAGGCGAGGCCATATACCAGCTCACCACACAACCCGCCAGCATGGCCCAGAGAATATGATGACCCACGCGGCGCTGGGCGAAGTCACGGACCACAAAGACAAAGCCCACGATGAGCGAAACCGGCGGCCAGAGATCACCGTTGGGCAGTTCGACGAGCGGCGTTACCGCGAAAGCGTAATTGACGCCCACAATCAGAGCTATGTAGCTACACAATGAAAACATGTCGCGCAGAGTATGCGTTGGACCGCGTGCCGTCAAGAGCGCGTGGACAGGGGCGGACGTAATTGCTAGAAGTCATTTCATGATTCCCTGATGACTCTTCCGAGTAAAATCATGGAAAATGCCAAA
>APFI01000134.1 GCA_000403945.1 Desulfovibrio sp. Dsv1 | reverse complement strand
CCGGTTGCGGCGTGCGACCGCCGTATCCGCCCGGCCCGCCGCCGCTGCCGTATCCAGCGCCCCGGCCCGGCTTTCATCCGGGATGGCAGGGCGCAGGGCCGCCGCAGGGGCATCTGACGCCGGGGGGGCGGCCGCCGTCCGTCCTTCGGCCGCGGCCGCATGCGCCGGGCTATCCGTACGCGCCGCGCAACAGCGTTGCGCCGTCCGCGGGGATTGGGGGTATGGGGAGCATGGGCAACGCCGGTTCCGCCGCTCGCGGCACGGGAGGGCGTTGAGATGAGAGCCATGCTCTGGGATCCGCTGTCCGGCGGCGATGTGCGCTGCCGGCTGTGCGCGCACGCCTGCCGCCTGAAAAAAGGCGGCAGGGGGTTGTGCGGAGTGCGGGTCAACATGGGCGGGGAGCTGGTTTCCCTGGTGGCGGACGTGGTCTCCAGCGCCCAGATGGACCCGGTGGAAAAAAAGCCTCTCTACCATTTTTTACCCGGCAGCAAAACCTTTTCCGTGGGCAGCGCGGGCTGCAATTTCCGGTGCCGTTTCTGCCAGAATCACCAGATCTCCCGCGTGCCGTCCAGCGGCGTGGTGCCCGGCATGCGCGTCACGCCGGACGCCCTGGTGCGTCTGGCCGAAAATCAGCGCGCGCGCAGCATGGCCTTTACCTACAACGAGCCCACGGTCTTTTTCGAGCAGGTCTACGAATCCGCCGGACTGGCCCAGACCATGGGCCTGCGGGTCATTCTGGTCAGTAACGGCTTTATGGGCGGGGATTTTTTGCAGTCCCTGCGCTGCCGGGTCAACGCCGCCAATGTGGACCTGAAATCCTTCAGCGATGATTTTTACCGCGACTACTGCGGCGGCCGTCTCCAGCCCGTGCTGGACAACCTGAAGGCCATCAGGGGCATGGGCTGGTGGCTGGAAGTGACCACGCTGATCATTCCGGGTTGCAACGACAGCAAGGCCGAACTGCGCGACATGGCCGCCTTCGTGCACGACGAACTGGGGCCGGACACACCCTGGCATCTCTCGGCGTTTCATGGGGCCCACCTTATGGCCGACCATCCCTCCACGCCGCTGTCCCGGTTGGAAGATGCCTGGAGCATCGGCCGGAAAGCGGGACTCCATTTCGTGTATATCGGCAATGTCTCAAGCGCTGTGGGCGGCACGACCTTTTGCCCGGCCTGCGGAGCTCCGGCCATTGAGCGCCGGGGCTGGCAAACGCGGCGCCTGGGAGCGTTGGGGCGGTGTCCCTCCTGCAAGGCCGCCTTGCCCGGAGTCTGGAAGTGATTCTGGTATACACCGGCAACGGCAAGGGCAAGACCAGCGCCTGCGTGGGGCAGGCGGCGCGCGCCCTGGGGCGGGGCATGGCCGTGGCCTTCGGCCAGTTCATGAAGCGGGACGGCCAGGCCGGGGAGCAGCGCATGCTGGCGCAATGGCTGGGGCCGCGTTTCCTGGTCGGGGGCAGGGGCTTTCTGCGCCGTGAGGAGGACCGCCCGGCCCACCGGGCCGCCGCCCTGCGCGTGCTGGAATGGGCGCGCGCCCAGCTGCCGGAAGCCGAGATGCTTATTCTGGATGAAACGCTCTACGCTCTGGACGCGGGCATCCTGAACAGGGAGGAAGTGGAGGAGCTCATGGCCGAAGCCCGCGCCGCCAACCGGCATCTGGTGCTCTCCGGACGCAACGCGCCGGACTGGTTGGTACGAGAGGCGGATCTGGTCACGGAAATGGGCGAGATCAAACATCCTTGGCGGGCGGGCGTCAGGGCCGCGCCCGGCATTGAATTCTGAGGCGCGCATGCCGCCGTGTGCCATGTTTTCACGGCCCGCCCTGACCATTTACGTGGCCGGTTCCTTCAGGCACAAGCATGGCGTGCGTCTGCCGGGCCGCGAACTGCGCGCCCCGGGCTGCCGCATGCCGGACTGGACGGAAAAAGCCGCGCCCCCGCCGGGCCTCATGCTGCACGGCGCGGCATGCCTCCGGGTTGACGACGCCGAAGAGGCTCTGGCTCTGGTCGAACAGGTGCTGGCCCACGCCGGAACGGGCTGGACCGCGCTGGACGCCGAAGCGGACGGGGCCGTGCGCCGCCGGCACGCGGCCGGAGTTGATGGCTGAAAAGCCTTTTACGGCGCGGGACCGAATGGCCCCTTGAAGCCGGACTGTCGCGAGTGCCGCATGAAATGACGCCGCAAAAAGGGGATGCGATGGCATCGCGTCCCCTCTGCGTGTGTGGCTGTGCCGGATTATGCATGCAGCGGCCTGTCAGGCGCGGCCGTGGGCCCTGTTTGGTTTTGCGGCGCGTTTCGCGCGGGCGGCCGCGCCGGATCCGGGGGCAGATCCCGCGTGCTCGCGCCGTCCTGTCTGGCGGCGTCCGCCGGGGGCCTGCCCGGGCGCTGGGGCAGAATCAGGTAGCTGGTCACCGAAGTCACGCCCTTGGTGTTGCGCGCGGTGCGGATGGCGATCCGCCTTTCGGCGTCGTCCCTGACCACGCCCAGCAGAACCACGCGTCCGGCATTGATTTCCGTATCAATGCGGGTGGAGGACAGGCCCTTGGCCCCGATCAGGGCTGTGCGCAGCGAGGTGGCCAGGTACAGGTTGCCGGTGTCGCTCTTGGCCGGAGAGAACCAGTGCGGCGTCACGGAACGCGGCCTGTAACGGTGGGCGATGGCCAGGGCCTTGCCCCGCATGTCCTGGGGCACTTCGCCCACCAGAAAGACGTTGCCGTAGTAGGAATAGACGGCAATGGACCAGCCGCCGCTGAAACTCTCGTCCAGCAGCGCGGTTTTGATGCTGGTGGCCAGGGTTTTGTCGTCCGTGATGGTGTCCATGAGGCGCTGGTCATCATAGAGACCATAGGCGCTGTAGGCGCAGCCGTTGAGGGCCGCCAGGGCGGCCAGCAGCAAAACAAGGGCCGGACGTCGCATAATTCCTCCTCCGGGCGCGGCTACTCGGCTTCGCGGCGGATGCGCGCGCCCACGGCGTTGAGCTTGTTTTCAATGCGCTCGTAGCCGCGGTCCAGATGATAGATGCGGCGCACCTCGGTGACGCCGCGCGCGGCCAGACCGGCCAGCACCAGCGAGGCGCTGGCCCGCAGGTCCGAGGCCATGACCGGCGCGCCGGTGAGGCGGCTTACTCCGCGCACCATGGCCGTGTGCCCGGAAACCCTGACCTGCGCGCCCATCCGCGTCAGTTCCAGAACGTGCATGAAGCGGTTTTCAAAAATGCTTTCCTCCACCACGCTGGCTCCGTCAGCCAGGCACATCAGGGCCATGATCTGGGCCTGCATGTCTGTGGGGAAGCCCGGGTAGGGCCGGGTGCTGATGTCCGTGCCGCGCAGCGGGCGGCCGCATTTGGCCAGCACGCCGTCGTGCGTGGTCGTGATGTCCATGCCCATGCCCTGCAGTTTGAGAATCACGGCCTCCAGCTCTGTGAAGGGGCAGTGGCGCAGCAGCAGTTCACCGCCGGTGATGCCGGCGGCCACCAGAAACGTTCCGGCTTCGATGCGGTCGGGCATGATGGCGTATTCCGCGCCGTGCAGGCTGTTCACGCCCCGCACGCGGATGCAGCTTGTGCCCTGCCCCTCGATGCGCGCGCCGCAGGCCAGCAGGAAGTTGGCAAGATCCACCACTTCCGGCTCGCGGGCCGCGTTTTCCAGAATGGTTTCGCCTTCGGCCAGGGCGGCGGCCATGAGCAGGTTTTCCGTGCCGCCCACTGTGGGCAGGTCAAAGGTGACGTGCGCGCCCTTGAGCTTGCGGCAGCGGCCGATGATATAGCCCTCTTCCAGCTCGAAGCGCGCACCCATCTGCTCCAGCCCCTTGAGGTGCTGGTCCACAGGCCGCGCGCCGATGGCGCAACCGCCGGGCAGGGCCACGCGGGTTTGGCCGATGCGCGCCAGCAGCGGCCCCAGACAGAGCACCGAGGCTCGCATGGTGCGCACCAGATCATAGGGGGCTTCGGGCAGCAGCGCGCCCGGCGTCACCTGGACCCGCCGTCCCTGATAGGCGCAGGGGCGGCCTAGCATATCCAGCAGCTTGAGTGTGGTATGGATGTCGCGCAGATCCGGCACGTTGGTGAAAACGACCGGCTCGTCCAGCAGGATGGACGCGAACAGAATGGGCAGGGCCGCGTTTTTGGAACCGCTGACGTCGATGCTGCCGGTGAGCGGCACGCCGCCTTCAATGATCAGCTTGTCCATATGTCTCCGGAGGGCTGTGTTGGGACGGACCGGGCCGTCCGTGCCGGGAACACGCCATCAGCGTAGATTTTTTTCTAGAGAAAAGCCAGAATTCTTTTCCGGAAAAATCGCTTGCCAAAAAACCGCATTTTGCGTAAAAGGTCTTGCCCGTGGCGGAAGTAGCTCAGTTGGTAGAGCACCTGGTTGTGGCCCAGGTGGCCGTGGGTTCAAGTCCCATCTTTCGCCCCACCAAGCTTTCCGTCCTATTCCGTAGAAGCCCGCGAAGCCAAGAGCAGCGCGGGCTTCTGCTTTTTCATGCGTTCCGTAGCATTCCGCCTTGCTCCGTTGACATCCGGGACAACATAGGGGCAATTACAGGGGCAACAGAACGTTTTACCGCAGGAGTTGCCCCCATGCCGTTGACAGATAAGCAAATCAAGGCGTTACAGCCAGAAGAAAAGGCCAAGAAGTACTTCGACGGCGCGGGGCTATATCTAGAGGTATCACCCAAGGGCGGCAAATGGTGGCGGCTCAAATACCGATTTGGCGGGAAAGATAAGCGTATCAGTCTGGGGGTATACCCGGCGGTATCGCTGAAAGATGCGCGAGAAGCCGCGCGGGAGATGAAGGCTGGACTGCGGAAAGGTTTGGACCCTGCGGCAGAAAGGAGACGAGAAGGACAACAGGAGGGAAAACTTTTTGAAGCGGTGGCAAAGGAGTGGTTTGAGCGCCAAGCCCCGCTATGGACTCCGGAGCATGCTGACAAGGTGCGGGCACGCCTTGAAGGAAAGGTTTACTCTGCGCTGGGCAGGCGTCCTGTATCCGAAATTACGGCGCCAGAGATTTTATCCCTATGCCGCATCGTCGAAAATTCCGCATCGGCTTATATGAGCCATGTTATACATGGGCTTATCAGCCGCGTGATGCGGTTTGGCGTGGCCTGTGGATATTTGCAGTCTGACCCCTGCCGTGATCTGCGGGGGGCACTGACACCGTTCAAAAAAAAGCACATGCCAGCGATTATTGATCCGGTCCAGGTCGGCCGGCTGGCATTGCGCATTGACGGATATGAGGGACAATTTACCACTCGTTGTGCCATGCAGATATTGCTGTTGTGCATGTGTCGGACAAAAGAAGTGAGGGGAGCGCGCTGGGAAGAGCTAGACCTGGAGAGCGCTATGTGGCGCATTCCGGCAGAAAGGATGAAAATGAGGCGGGAGCACCTGATACCGCTCTCGCGGCAAGCTGTCACAATCTTTTCTAACATCCGGGCGCTGACCGGCCGATACGATCTGGTATTTCCATCGGTGCGGAGCAGGTCGCGCCAGATGAGCGAGAACACGATTAATGCGGCCTTGAGAAGTATGGGGTATGAGGCTGGGGAGGTGGTTGGGCATGGTTTTCGCTCTACAGCGTCCACGCTGCTGAACGAACTGGGCTGGACGCCAGACGTTATTGAAGCTCAGCTTGCGCATGCTTCACAGGGCGGCGTCCGGGCTGCATACAACCGCGCCGCCTACCTTGACGACAGACGGCGCATGTTGCAGGCGTGGGCAGACCATATTGATACCCTCAAAGAGAGAGCCGCCCGTGGCTGATATCGTCTATCGTTTGTTCGACGACTGACGCGGGCCATGCGGTGACAGTTTTGGTGACGCGCACGGGAGGAGGTATAATCCCGGCTTTTTTGGCGTCGTAGAATTTTGTTTTTTTGATGCCCAGCCGCGCCATAAATTCGGGTGCTCGAACAAGGCGGTTTTCTATAATGCTTTTTTCGTCCATGTTGTAACCTCCATTTGACATCCTCCCCCGCCTAAAGTCGGGGGAGGATGTCAAGTATCCTTGTCAGCGCTCTTTGCAAGCCATGCCTCAGCCATGACCTCAAAAGCCGCTGTGCGCGTCAGCCCCAAATCCGCCTGAGCGGCGTCGATCCGCTCCCACAGCTCCGGCCTAAGCGTCACCTGCCGGGCCTCTTTGCTCCGGGGAGACCGCACGCCCGGCTTGCGTCCGGCCCCTGGGCGGCGGCCTCCCCATCCATGCGGCTTACTCATTGTTAGTCCTTGGTTGTCCGTCAAATCTAAGGGCGTATCGCACGCCGTCATCCCCGATCCCCGTATCCGACACCTTGAGGCAATTGCAATCGTGCATCCCGCAAAGCTGCTTGCTGGCGCGTAGGTACTCGCTATACGGTATGACCGCACAGCGCTGCCCACTCTCAAGCGTGTATGTCTCCAGGGGGTTAACTTTTGCGCAGGTGCCGTGGAAATCGTTCTGGATGGTGATTTGCATGATATCCTCCTTGAGAGTTGATGGTTAGGGCAGGTCACGGGCGCACTTGGGGCAGACGTGCACCCCGTCCGCCACATCCTCTGCCGTCAGGGGGGCGTCGCAAAGCCTGCAGCGGGGGCCACGAGCCTTGGCAAGCAGGTTATGCGCAGTCTCGGATGCGATCCTTGCGGCCTCGTTGATGCTCTCGCAATGGGCGCAAAAGCTGAGATGCTCGCCATCCTCATATTGCAGGTCCGTTTTGTTGATACGGGTCAGTGTTGTTGATGGTCCATCTGCGCACGATCCGCGCGCTCTCCAGGACAGCGGCTTCCGAAGCCGCCATGTCTCCCGCGCGTTGCAGGTCCAGCGCCCGGCGCATTGCCATTCTGTGGGCGTTCCGGATTTCCTGGTCCGCGCCTCCGGAAAACGCGGCGAATTCCGCCCGGCTGATGCGCAGGTTTTCCGCGTCCAGGCGCGGGTCGGCGGCTTCGGTGGTCTGCTCGGCGGCGGTCTCGGTATTTTCGGCGGCTTCGGCGGCCTCGCTTTCGGCGGGGGCAGGCAAAGTGATGGTCACCGGCTCGCCGTGGCGCAGGCTGTTGTGGTCGATCCCGTAGGAGGAGCAAAAGGCCGCAAACTCGGTCCAGTATGCGTCGCTGATGCGCCCGCTGCGGGCCAGATTGACGGTGAGCTGGCGGGTCTCGGAGTCATACCGCGCCCAGGTGTAGCGGTCGCCGTGGTAGGACTGGCTGCGGTTGTTAAATCTGACAAATCCGGCGGCGTTGGTCTGAGGGGTGGTGGTCATGGCAAGATCTCCTTTTTGCGCTCTCGTTAAAGACACAATAGGGTAATCTTGATTTATTGTCAATATTTTTTTCAAAAATAATCAAATTTTGATGATTTTTGCCATGCTACGCTTTGCCCTTGGTGGCGCTGATTTGCTGGCTCATTGCTGTTCACCTCCGCCCCATTCGGGGCACTTGGAGC
>APFI01000133.1 GCA_000403945.1 Desulfovibrio sp. Dsv1 | reverse complement strand
CTTTCTTTCGTTTACCTGGCAGCCTCAATGATTTGGATCAGATAGTTTGCAAACATACCCTAACGTAAAACGCCCCTTTTCTCTAGGGAAAAGGGGCGTTAACTTCTGAATGGCGTTAAAAACTACTTTTTGCCGTTCTTGGGCACGTCGTTCTTGGGTTGATCTTTGGCCTGTTCCTTGTCCTGAGACTGGGCGGCGGGAGCCGGGGCTGGTTCGGGTAGCGGCTTAAAATCGATTTTCTGCTTGTTCACTTCAGCGATAACATCCGCAGTCACGTCCACCTTGGAGTTGAAAGCGGCAGCCACTTCGGCGCTGAGGATGATGTCGTAGCCCTGCTGTGCGCGGTAGGTGTTGAGAACGCGCTGAATGGTGTCATAAAGCAGGTTGACCACATTCTGCTGTTCGGCCTGCATGCGTTGCTGCGAAGCCATGTACACGCCCTGCAGTTCTTTCTGCGCGGCTTTGTCCTGGGGATCTTTTTCCAGACGGGCCTGAATGGCGTTGAGTTTGTCCTGCATGCCGCTCTGAAGGCTTTCCAGGAATTTTACGCCAGCCTTGCCCGGCTCGCTGTCGCGCATGATGTGCGCCATGTCCACGACCGCTAGTTTGGGTTGAGCATCCTTGGTTTCCGTCTGCTGACAGGCCAGCAGCATGAAAGTCAACACGAAAACCAGCGACATAAAAAGACGGATTCGCATGGTAATGAGCACTCCTCTCAAAACATTGTTGCCTCTGGATACGTGTTTTTCACGCTCAGCTCAACAGTTTTTTCTCGTGTGGGTCCGGCGGCTCCAAGGACTGTTTCTCAACGGGGCTTTCCGTTGTCTCAAAAATTGTGTCGCATCCAAGCCATCCGGATGGAAGAGAAGGCTGCCGTCCCATACGCTCGCACGGTTCCGAAGTCAACGCCTCCATCGCATCTCTCTTCGATGCAAAAGCCAACATAAAATGCGGCAGTCAAGGCTTGTGTATCCGTTATTGAAAATTCGTTATGCGAATGTTGAACGCGTAAATGTTTCTGGTATCCCGAATCGAGAAGCCCGTCATAACCACGCTAAGCCATCCAAGTGAATGACGCTTTCAAGGTCCACACGTCCCCGGATGATTCTCCGGAGAGTTACCCTGGAGCAATCAGGAACGATTTCCGTACAGACCTTGTCCTTGCGCTCGAACAGACCGAAAACAATGTTTTTTCCACGTGCTCCACAGCCCCTGATACCTCTGGCACGACGATCCCCGAAGCAGCTTTCATCGACTTCAACCTCACCTTTGACGGGAGATTCGGTTTCACGGTAACGGGCAATTCTTTCCCTGACGGTATTCCGGTTGGAACCGGACAATTCCGCAATCTGGGAAGCAGTCAAATCAACGGAAAAAAGTTTCACAAGTCACCGAATTTTTGCCTCTGAAATTCTTGAACGAATGCGTATTTGTTTTGGGGCTGCCCTAGGCAGTGTAGAAGTCATGACCCTTTGTAATTTTATTGACAAATATGTAACTGAAAAAGGAGGATTAGCTTCCCCTCCTTTTTTAGGCTTTTAATCCACTCAGAGTAAAATGCTGTTTTCGTCCGGCTGCTCGTCAGGCCGGAACCGCCACGCTCCAAGGGATATGGCGTACGTCAATCGCCTTATCAGGATTTTGAAACGAAAGCCCGCAAGGATGTTCGGAAGCCCATGGCGCTTACGGGAACGGCAGAAAGACAGACGTCCGCGCCCGTAGCGAATAAAAACACCCTATTTCCCCAACCGGCGGGCAGCGTCGATTTTGAACGGGACAATTACAAAAGCAGATATTCTATTCTTCAAACGTGCCCTTGCAAAGCACCCGCCCTTCGTGGAGCATATGCCGCCCTTTGGCGAAAAGGCTCCAGGGCCGCAGGTCTGCGGCCAGCACGAGCACGTCCGCGTCGCTGCCCACAGTCAGCGCCCCTTTGGCCGGAAAGAGGGAAAAGGCCTTGGCCACGTTGCTGGTGATCGGGGCCAGAGCCTGCGTCATGGACAAGCCCTCGGCAAGGACGCAATCCCGGAATTCCGCGCAGAGCGTGCGCGGATCCGAAGCCACCAGACTTTCCACATGCCCCTGGTCGTCATAGCGCGCCGCGCTGCCGTTGCCGTCCGAACTCATCAGAATCTGTTCCGGCGGCACGCCGGAACGCAGGGCGACGGCGATGGCCGTGGACGGCTTGAGCGTGTCCGGCCCCAAGGTCGCGTTATTCAGGCCGGAGGAAACATCCATGAAGCCGCCGCGCCGGGCCAGCAGCATGGCCTGATCAAAGGCCTGCGGGCTGCGGTTGATATGGGTGGCGATCAGATGCCTGGCCAGATAGGGACATTGCTCAATGACCTCGAAAATTCGGGCCAGCCCCTCGGGCGCGGCCCCGATGTGAATGATCAGCATGCCCACAATGCCGCGCAGCATGCCGCCCACCCGCACGTCCGTGGCAAGGGCCGCCAGTTGCGCGGCGCTGACAGGTGCGACGCGGTGGTCGGCAATGGCGATCTTGCCGCCGCGCACCTTGGAGACACAGGCGAAATCGCGCGTCACCGAACCGGTGATGGTCGGCGACGGCAGGGGATAGCCGCCGGTCATGATAAAGGTGGAAAGGCCCTCTTCCTCCAGGGAACAGGCCTTGGCCAGCACGTTGTCCACATGCCGGGTCACGCCGTCGGTGCCGAGCAGGCCGCCCAGCGTGGTCACTCCCCCGGAAAGGGGCACGGAGAGCGGCAGGGGCGGCACCTGGGTGTGAAAACCGGCCTCGCCGCCGCCACCCGTGATATGCACGTGGGCGTCAATGAAGCCCGGCACGGCCGCACGGCCTTCGGCGTCCAGCATCAGCGCGGGCTCAAGGCAGGCGGGCAGGGTGATGTTCGGAGCCAGAGCCGCGATTTTATCGTTGACCAGAAGGATGTCGTTGCGGCCCAGATTTTCGGGCGCATACACATGCGCGTTTTTGACCAGAACGGCGTTCATCGTTTCTCCTCAGCGGCTGACAGGCTGTTTTGCTGCATGTCCGCTTCCTTTTCCTCGGCCATTTCCTCGGGCGTGAGGCGGGTCATGGTGATGTTGAAAAAGGCGTAGAGCAGGGAAACCACCGGAGTAAGATAAAGCAGGAAAACCCAGGGAACGTATTCCGCATAGGTCACACTCAGGGTGGCCATGGGGAAAAGGGCGTTGTTGGCCCAGGGCACCAGCGGTCCGCCCAGGGTGCTGGCGTCTTCCACCACGCGCGAGCAGTTTTCGGGTCGGAAGCCGTTTTTGCGGAAGATCGGGGCCATCAGCGTGCCGGTCATGACAATGCTGAAGTAGATGGCCGCCGTGAGCATCAGGGTTCCGTAGCCGATGATCAGTGTCGCGCCCACCAGCTTGAAGCCCGTGTCAGCGCGCCGGGCCAGCGGGTCAAGGGCCGCGTCGATGACGCCCATGCGCTTGAGCATGCCACCCAGACCGCAGGCCAGGATCACCAGGCAGAGAATGTTCAGCATGCTGGTCACGCCGCCCCGGTTGAGCAGCTTGGCCAGAAAGGGATCCTCGAACTGCCCCTTGTAGCCGCCCCACATGGTGTTGAAGGCCGTGGAAAGGTCCATGCCGCCGTGCAGCACGGCGATGGCCACGCCGAACAGGGCGCCGCTGGCAATGGCGACCACCGGATTGCTCCGGCGCAGAAGCAGTATCAGCACCAGCAGCATGGGCAGGGCCGGGATCACGCCGATGCGGAAATGGCTGTCCAGGCCGTTCAGGATGGCGGCCAGCTGGCCGGAGGAGATGTCGCCGGAATGCTGAAAGCCCAGGATGGCGTACAGGATGAAGGTAATCACGTAGGCCGGTGTGATGGTGAAAAACATGTGCTTGACGTGCCGGAGCAGGGGCACGCCGTTCACGGCCGCCGCCATGTTGGTGGTGTCCGAGAGCGGGGACATCTTGTCCCCGAAAAAGGATCCGCAGATGATGCTGGCGGCGGTGAGACCGGGCGTGAAGCCCAGGCCCGCGCCGATGCCCATCAGGGCCACGCCCACAGTGCCGATGGTTCCCCAGGAGGTGCCGGTGGCCAGCGAGGTCAGGGAGCAGACGATCAGGCTGGTGACCAGAAAAAGGCTGGGCGTGATGATGTTCAGGCCCACGTAGATCATCACCGGCACGGTGCCCGCCGCGATCCAGGAGCCGATCAGCGCGCCCACACACATCAGGATCAGGCAGGCCCCCATGGCCTTCATGATCAGTTCATAGGCTCCGGCTTCCAGGTCCGAGTAGCTGAAGCCCAGACATTTGCCGAAAGCCGCGCTGACGATCCAGCCCGTGAGCATCAGCAGATGCAGCTGGAGTTTGAAAAAGATAAGGCCGCCCGCGATCAGCGCCACAATGATAAGCAGCGTCGTGATGGCAAAGGCGAAGGAAGGCGTTTTGTGTTGTCGCATGGGATTGTCCTCCGGGCATGTTGAGCCTTGCGGCGGCGCGGGCCGGGCTCCTACGGCTTTTGGGGCGCGGTTGAAGACGGACGGGCCAGTTTCTCCGACTGAAGCAGGGCGTCGAGCTGTTCCCGGCTCAACAGCTTCCGGGCCAGCACGATATCCACCACCGATCCGCCGCTCTCCAGCGCCTCTTTGGCCACGGACGCCGAATTCTCATAGCCGATATAGGGATTGAGCGCGGTGATGATGCCGATACTCCTTTCCACCAGTTCCCGGCAATGCTCGCTGTTGGCCGTGATCCCGGCCACGCAGCGGTCCTGGAGCGCGCGAAAGGCGTTGCCCAGGCGGCGGATGCCGGTAAACAGGTTGAAGGCGATGATCGGCTCCATGACATTGAGCTCAAGCTGACCGGCTTCGGCGGCCAGGGTAATGGTCACGTCCTTGCCGATGATGTCGAACGCCACCTGATTGACCACTTCGGGGATGACCGGGTTGACCTTGCCCGGCATGATGGACGAGCCAGGCTGGAGGCGCGGCAGGTTGATTTCATAGATGCCCGCGCGCGGCCCGGAGGACAGCAGGCGCAGGTCGTTGCAGATTTTGGAAAGCTTGACCGCTATGCGTTTGAGCACGCCGGAAATCTGCACATAGCCGCCGGTATCCTAGGTGGCTTCGATGAGATTGGCGGAAAGCGCCACCGGAAGGCCGCTGAAGCGGGCCAGTTTTTCCGTGGCCAGCGCGGCGTAGCCCTCGGGCGCGTTGATGCCCGTGCCGATGGCCGTGGCCCCCAGATTGATCTCCAGCAACAGTTTCCGCGCCTCCCGCATGCGCAGCATGTCCTCGCCGAGAGTCGTGGCATAGGCCCCGAACTCCTGTCCCAGGGTCATGGGCACGGCGTCCTGCAACTGGGTCCGCCCCATTTTGAGCACCTCGGCGAACTCTTCGGCCTTGATCTCAAAACCCAGCCGCAAATGCGCCATGTCAGCCAGCAGGCCGCCCAGCTTGTCGTACAGGGCCAGGCGCAGGGCCGTGGGGTAGACATCATTGGTGGACTGGGAACAGTTCACATGATTATTGGGGTGGCAGTAGGCATACTCGCCCTTGGCATGGCCCAGCAGCTCCAGGGCGCGGTTGGCGATGACCTCGTTGGCGTTCATGTTGGTGGAGGTGCCCGCGCCGCCCTGAATGCAGTCCACCGGGAACTGGTCGTGCAGCTTTCCGTCCGCCAGCTCGTCGCAGGCCGCGCAGATGGCCTCGCCCACGTCATGGGGCAGGCAGCCGAGCTCCATATTTGCCGCGGCCGCCGCTTTCTTGACCAGGGCAAGGGCCATGATCATGGCCGGAAACTCCGCCAGAGTGATCCCGGAAATGGTGAAATTCTCCATGGCCCGGCGGGTCTGGATGCCGTAATAGACATCGTCCGCAATGGACATCTCGCCGAGAAAGTCATGTTCCAGACGGCTCATCCGCGCACTCTTCCTGTCAGCGCCGCGCGCCCGCGCGTTTTGCGGGACTTTGCGGCAACAGGATCGCATTCTCTTATTTTTCCCCAAAAACGGTGAAATGTCCAGCAATTGCCGATTTTTTTGTTCGCATGACAACGGCATGGGGATGCCTTGAAGGAGAAATTGTGGCAGAATTCCTCAGCCTCCATCGTCACAGGAATTTTTCCACGCGGCGGCAGAGTGCCATGTCGCGCGCCCGCCTGACGGAGCACAATGGACAGTTCACGCACTGGACAGCAAGCGCCTGATGGCGCACATGGTCCAGGGAAGAAAAAATCGTTTTTATACACAGAACCCGAAACGGAATGCTCTTGAAAAAAATGCGGAAAGCTCAAGCAGTCAAAGGCTCATCCAGTCAAAAACGCAGTTTCCGCCCTTGCCGCCGCATCTGGCTGTCGCGGCGTTCAGCGCGGTTCAATAACCTCCGCCCCATCCATATAGGGCACCAGCGCTTTCGGCAGGACCACGCTGCCGTCCTTTTGCTGGCCGTTCTCCAGAATGGCGGCGATGGTGCGGCCCGTGGGCAGACCCGAGCCGTTGAGGGTGTGGACGAACGCCGTCTTGCCCCCCTTGGGCTTGAAGCGGATGTCCGCGCGCCGGGCCTGGAAATCAATGCAGTTGGAGCAGGAGGAAATCTCGCGGTAGGTGTTCTGCGCGGGCAGCCATACTTCCACGTCGTAGGTCTTGGCCGATCCGAAGCCCATGTCGCCGGTGCAGAGCGTGATGACCCGGTAGGGCAGTTCCAGCAGTTCCAGCAGCTGTCGGGCATGGCCGCACATCAGCTCCAGCTGGTTGAAACTGTCGTCCGGATGGGCGAAGCGGACCATCTCCACCTTGGTAAACTGGTGCATGCGGATGATGCCGCGCGTGTCCTTGCCCGCGCTGCCCGCTTCGGAGCGGAAGCAGGGCGTGGCCGCGCAGTAGGCGCGCGGCAGGTCGGCTTCGTCGAGCGCCTCGCCCGCGTGCAGATTGGTCAACGGCACCTCGGCGGTGGGGATCAAGTAATATTCCCACTCGCGCAGCTTGAAGAGGTCTTCCTCGAACTTGGGCAACTGGCCCGTGCCGGTCATGGTGGCCCGGTTGACCATATAGGGCGGGCTGACTTCAATGTAGTCCTCATGCCGGGTGTGCCGGTCGAGGAAAAAGTTGACCAGAGCCCGTTCCAGGCGCGCGGCCCAGCCCAGGGAAACCACAAAACGGCTGCCCGTGAGGCGCGCGGCGCGCTCGAAATCCAGCCCCCCCAGGGCCGTGCCCAGATCGCCATGTTCCCGCGCCGGAAAGTCGAAGGCGCGCGGCCTTCCCCAGCGGGCCACTTCCACGTTTTCCGTCTCGTCCCGGCCCACAGGCACGGAGGCGTCCGGAATGTTGGGTACGCGCATGAGCCACGCTTCCACATCGGCCCTGGCCTGGGCGGTCTGGCCATCCAGTTCCTTGATGCGGTCCGAAAGACCGCCCAGTTCGGCCCGCAGAGGAGCGGCGTCCTTGCCCTCGCGCCTCAGGGTTGCCACCTGGCCGGAGGCGGTGTTGCGCCGGTTCCTGAGGCTTTCCACTTCCGCAAGCAGGGCCCGGCGGCGGGCGTCCAGACTTAGAAATTCATTGACGTCCAGTTCCGAATGCCGGTCGGCCAAGGCCTTGGCCAGCACTTCCGGCTGTTTCTGCACCAGTTTGAGATCAATCATAACCTCTCCTGCGCCGCGCCCTCGTGACGCGTCAAATCGGGAAATCCGGCAAAGCGTGTAGCATGGGGAGCATCGCCTTGCAAGACACCCGTTTTCCGGATATATATAAAGAATATCATAAAAATTTTGGAACTTTTCCGAACCCCGCGAGGCCGCCATGAAACATTCCCGCCGTAACGTCACTGTCGTTCTGCTGTCCGGTCTGCTGGCAGCCCTGCTGTTTTCGGCCTGCGGGCCCAGCAACAATGTGCGCCTGCTGCCCCCGCCACCGCTGGACGTCTCCGTGCTGCCGGCTCCCAACGCCCCGCGCGTCAGCGTGGTGACCTTTGCCGACAAGCGTCAGGATCAGTCCGCCCTGGGCGTGCGCCGCGACAAGAGCGCCTTTGTGACCGGTGACGACGTGGCTCAGTGGATCAGCCGGGCGCTGGCCGACGAGCTGGCCCGCAACGGCATGCAAGTCACCTTCGCTCTCAACGTGAACCAGGCGCGCAGCGGCAACCCCGACTATCTGGTCACCGGTCAGGTGGACGAGGCATGGTTGCGTGAAACCTCGACCACGGACCTCTCCACCAACCTGCGGGTCAATTATGTGCTGGCCAACCGCCAAGGACGCATGCTGCGCGAGTCGCTCAACGCCAGCCAGAGCCGCACCGGCCTGCCCTCGGGCGCTGCTGCGGAAAACCTCATGCTGGAAACCCTGCGGGATCTGGTGAAGCCCATGGCCCAGAAGATCGCGCAGACCATCCATGCCAAAAAATAGGCTGTCATGATGGCCCCGCGTTTCGGGTTTGCGGGTCTCGCGCTGATCCTGTGTTTCTGGACGTCGCTCTGTGCGTGGGCCGGACCTGCGGACGTCGCCGTTGATTCCACGCCCGCGCCGGTGCTGGAGCTGACCACTGTCATCGAAGTGGAGATGCGCCGCGTGACCCCGCCGGTACCCTGCGGCGCGGCTTGGGCGCACGCCAGGGCCACAGCCTGGCTTAACGCACTGCGCCGCGCCGCCGCCGCCTTTCCCCGGCGGCGGGCGATCCGCATGGGCGTGTCTCCTGCGGAACATCTGGCCTTGGCCGCGCAACTCTACCGCGCCGTCGCGCCGTCGCTTGCCGACGCCCCACAGGCCGGAGAGACCGGCGCGGGCACTCCGCTGCATGCGACCCTCAGCCTGACTCCCCGGCCCCAAGCTGGAGAAGAGCTGATCCGGGCTCTGCGCAACCCCGAACTACTGTTTTTGCGCCATGCGCTTATCAGCGAAACCCGAGACGTTCTGGAAATCATGGACCGCCACTGGCCTGGCGACCTTGAAGAGGATGCCGCGACGAAAACGGAAGCATGCGCATCTCCCTCCACGGAACGGGATTTCTGGCGCGCCGGAGACTGGGAACGTATGGGCGCGCGCCTGGATGGACTCTGGCGGGCCCAAGCCGCCCTTGATCTCAGTCCCGAAGGTTGGCTGACCGACGCCGACGCCCTGGCCACACTGGAACGGGCAGCCGCGCGGGCTCCACGCAGCGCCACGGTCCGGTTGCTTCTGGCCGAGGCCCAGTTGCAGCGCAACCTGCCCCAGCAAAGCCTGGAATCCTGCACGGAAGCCCTGCGCCTTTCTCCCGGTCTGAGCAGAGCCCGCTATATTCGCGCCCTAGCCCATTGGCGGTTGCAACAACTGGCTCTGGCCGAGGACGATCTTAACGCGGCCCTCAACGTCCGGTCCGGTCCGGCCCCCCAGGGCGCGGAATTGGCCCGGCGGCTGCGGGCGCGCGGCGCGGTGCGTATGCTGCGCCGCGACTATCCGGGCATGTGCGCCGACTTCGCGGATGCCTGCGGCCTGGGTGACTGTGAAGGCTTGGCCGTGGCCCGTACGCAGAACTACTGCCGGACCGGCGCAGCGGCGGCCCCAGCGCGGCCCGCGCCCGCCACTCTGCCGCCGTCCTTTTTCGCCACGCCCGCCGGTGAATCTTCCGTCACAGCCAAAGGCGCCGGTTCGCGCGAAACCGGCGCCTCCGGGGAATCCACGCCGTGAATGGCGACCCTCTGCTCAAGGTCTACGGCCATATCTATCCTGTTTCAGACGCATTCTACGCCGATCTGGAAGTGGCCTGCGCCTGGGCCATGCCCGACGACGCGGACGAGCCCGTGCTCTGCCGCGCGGGGGATATGGCCCGTTTTTCCTTTGAGGGCGTCTATTTTCCCGTGGATGAAACGCTGGAAGCCCTGAAACGGCGTCTGCGGCCGGAACATCAGGGCAAGCTGGACGTGCTGGACCTGGAAAACTGGCGGCTCATTCGCCATGTCTTCGAGCAGGGCCGCATCCGTAGCAGATCGGCGCCGCTGAATAACGTGCTGGATTATTCCGGGCATTGAGCTATCGGAGCAAAAGGCTCCCGCCGGACTCACTGCCGGCGCTTGAAGAGCTTTTCCAGTGCCGCCGCGTCCCAGCGCAACACGCAGGGGCGGCCGTGGGGGCAATATTCGCGTTCCGGAACGGCCAGCCACTGACGCAGCAGCCCGGCGGCCTCATCGTCCGTGAGGCGTTGTCCGGCCTTGATGGCCCCTTTGCAGGACATGGAAATGAACATGCCCGCCAGATCGTCCTTGCGCCCGGCCAGAGCCTCGCGCAGAAAATCGCGGGCCTCGGCGCGCGAGAGCATGGGCGGCATGGCCCGCACCAGCAGCGCGTCGCCCGTGCATTCCAAAATGAACCCCAGGCTTTCCAGGCGGTCGCGCAATTCCTGAAAACGCTCCCGCTCCGCCGGATGTAGGTTGAGTTCCAGAGGCAGAGCCAGACACTGGCCCGTGCCCGCAAATCCGCCCCGGCGCATGCGCGCGTACAAGACTCGCTCATGCGCGGCGTGCTGGTCCAGCAGAAGCAGCGCGCCCTCGTTGTCGCGCAGAATCAGATAGGTGTCAGCCGTCTGGCCCAGATAAGCGAAGGGGCCGATCCGCAAGAGGGCGCGCTCCCGCAGCCCCGGCGCGTTTTCAAGGGCGGCCCCGGGCGCGTCCGCCGGTTCCGGCATGGAAGCGGGAGCAGCCCCGCCCTCGGGTGGAAAAGATTGCGCTGCGCGCGGACCATAAGGCGCAACGTCTTCCTCGATGGGCGCGAAGATGTGCGGGGCCGCATCCTGACCGGCGGGCGCACTCACCCGCCAGCCCTCGGCCGGGGCATACGTGCTGACCGGAGTTTCCGGACGGGCCAGCAGCGGAGGATTGTCCAGACGGCCCCAGAAGCCCTGTGGCCGGGGAGCGGCCGGTTTCGGGACGAAGCGTTCTCCGGCGGCCTCCGGCGCGAGAAACAGCGGTCCGTCCGCAAATCTGGCGGGATCAGCATCAGAGCCTTTCAGAGCCGCCGTGAAAGATGTGGTCAGCGCGCTTTGCACGGCGTGCAGACAGGCGGAAAAGACCGCCGATTCATCCCGGAAACGCACCTCGGATTTGGCCGGATGCACGTTGATATCCACCTCGCGCGGGTCCATGTCCACAAAAAGCGCCACCTGCGGATAATCGCGGCTGGTCAGACGCCCCTTGTAGGCTTCGCGCACCGCGGCCAGCAGGCGCTTGTCCGTCACCGGGCGGCTGTTGACGAACAGCAGGATGCGGTCCCCGCGCGGCTGGCTCACTGTGGGCAGCGCCGCCAGACCGTGCGCGCGGATGCCGTGGCGCTCGCCCTCAAAGGGGCGCAGGGCATCCACAATCAGGCGGGGCCAGAGCAGGATCAGGCGGTCGCGCAGGGTCTGGCCCGGTAGAAAATGCAGAACCTTCCGCTCGCCGGAATGCAGGCTGAACCCCACATCCGCGCGGGCCAGGGCCAGACGCGCCAACCAGTCCTGGGCGCGCTTGAATTCCGTGGCCGGGGTCTTTAAAAATTTGAGACGGGCGGGTATATTGGAAAAAAGATCGCGCACCTCCACAATAGTGCCCTTGTGCAGCGCCGCCGGGCTTGACGACAGCAGACGGCCGTGTTCCACTTCCACACAGTGGGCCGCGTTTCCGCATGCCGAAACAATGCGGAAGCGGGAAACCGAGGCAATGCTCGGCAAAGCCTCGCCCCGGAAGCCGTAAGAACGGATACGCTCCAGATCATCCATGCTGGTGATCTTGCTGGTGGCATGGCGCGTGACGGAAAGCTCCAATTCTCCGGCGGCGATGCCGCAGCCGTCGTCCTGCACGCGGATCAGGCTCTGGCCGCCATTGTCCAGGCGCACGTCCACGCGGACGGCCTCGGCGTCCAGGCTGTTTTCCACCAGCTCCTTGAGCACGCTGGCCGGGCGCTCCACCACTTCGCCAGCCGCGATCTGATTGCGCAACTCAGGCGGTAATAAACGGATATGACGCACAGTTTCAGACATAAAGCCAGTGTAGTCGGCTCATCTCCGCAACGCAAGCCGTCACAGCGGCCGGTTCCGCGCACTTGCCTTGCTGCGCGGCGTGCTTATTTTGAAAGAGGAAGGCGGAAATTGCGCCACGCCATACGGTTTCTTGCGCACGCCGCCTGCCGGGAGAATATCATGCGCAATACAAGCACCATCATCACGCACGCCGAGCCGGGGCCCTTCGCGCCCAAGGGCTATGACCCCGAGATGCTCTATGTGGAATGCGGCCGCTGCGGTTCCCCCGTTATGTGGGGACAGGGCCGGGCCACCCGCATTCTGGAACAGGCGGGCATCGACCCGCTGGAACTGGATGCATCCTGCCTGCTGGTCACGGACGGCTGTCCCATGTGCGGCGGCAAGGGCCAGTACACGGTCCAGATTTTCCGGGTCAGCGCCGGGACGGAAACGTGCCGTCCCCCGTGTTACGGCACGGCCTGAACCCACCCCTGCCATGACGACAGAAAGGCCTCCGGCGAGCACGTTCTCCGGAGAGCCTTTTCATACATACATCCGCGTTTCGCGCTCAGGTGTATTTTTTGCTGATCTCTTCTCCGGCCTTTTCCACGTCGGTGCGCATTTTGGCGCGGACCGCCTCAATTTTTTTCTGCAAGGCGGGATCGGCCACAGCCAGAATCTGGGCGGCCAGCCATGCCGCGTTGCGCGCTCCGGCTTTGTCCAGAGCCACCGTGGCCACCGGGAAGCCGGGGGGCATCTGCACGGTGGAGAAAAGCGCGTCCATACCGGCCAGCCCGCCGCCGGACACCGGGATGCCAATCACCGGCCTGCTGGTGCGCGCGGCCACGGCCCCGGCCAGATGCGCGGCCATACCGGCGGCGCAGATGAAAACCCGCGCGCCCCTGGCTTCCTCGTCGCGCACCAGGGCTTCGGTGCGTTCCGGCGTGCGGTGGGCCGAACTCACGGTAAACACATAGTCAATACCCAGGCTTTTCAAAACATCCACACAGGGGCTGACTTTTTCCTCATCGGATTTGGACCCCATCAAAATAACAACATGCGCCATGATTATCCCTTGTTTGCTTCAGCGATTGCTCTGGTTCCCCTGCGGGGCCTACTTGCCGGAGTTGTCGGACGCCCCGGACTGCCCCGCCAGACGGCGGATGCCCTTGCCGCCGATATCCGTACGATAAAAGCCATCCGGCATTTGGATTTTTCCCAGAGCCGCGTAGGCGATTTTCCTGGCTGCGGGCAGATCATCACCCAGAGCCGTGACGCAGAGCACGCGCCCGCCGCTGGAGACCAGCACCCGATCCTTGACAACCGTGCCGCTGTGGAAAACCTTGACGCCGGGCAGAGCCTCAGCCTCTTCAATGCCCTTGATGACCATGCCCTTGGGGTACGCGCGCGGATAGCCCTTGGCCGTAAGCACCACGCCCAGCGCGGTATGCGCGCTGTAGCCGAGGCTGGCCGGGTCCAGTTTGCCGTTGACGCAATCCAGCATGACCTGGGCCAGATCCCCCTCCAGACGAGCCAGCAGGGGCTGGCACTCCGGATCGCCGAAACGGACGTTGTACTCCAGCACCCTGGGGCCGTCGGCGGTGAGCATCAGGCCCGCGTAAAGCACGCCCACAAAAGGGTGGCCGTTCCTGGCCATTTCCCTGAGAATGGGCCGAATGGTCAGATCGGCCATTTCCTCCAGCTGGTCGTCGGACAGCACCGGCGCGGGACTGTAAGCCCCCATGCCGCCCGTATTGGGACCCTTGTCGCCGTCCCAGGCGGCCTTGTGGTCCTGGGCCGAGGGCAGGGGCACGGCCCGCTCGCCGTCGCAGAAACAGAGGAAGGATGCCTCCTCTCCCACCAGGCATTCCTCCAGCACCACGCAGTCGCCCGCCGCGCCGAAGGCTCTGGCGTTCATGATGTCACTTACGAACTGCAGGGCTTCCTGTGAATTCCCGGCAACCATCACGCCCTTGCCCGAGGCCAGGCCGTCGGCCTTGACCACTAGGGGCGCGCCCATCCTGACAACATGGTTTTTGGCCATTTCCGGATCGCTGAAAACCGCGTAACGGGCTGTGGACACTTCGGCCCGGTCCATGATTTTCTTGGCGAAGGCCTTGCTGCCTTCCAGGCGCGCGCAATAGGCGTCCGGGCCGAAGCAGGCGATGCCCGCTTCGCGCATACGGTCCACGATGCCCAGCGTCAGCGGCAGTTCGGGGCCGGGCACCACCAGATCGATCTTTTCCCGACGGGCCAGGGCCACAAGAGCGTTCAGGTCGTCAACGGCCACCGGTATGTTGGTCGCCCCCTCACCGCACGTGCCGCCGTTGCCGGGCGCCACGAAAATTTCACTGACCCGCGGGCTCTGGCGAAATTTCCAGACCAGGGCGTGCTCGCGCCCACCGGAACCGATCACAAGGATGCGCACCTTGCCCTCCTTTTGCGCCGATGACGGATGAAAAAAAGGCCCCCGCCCGACGGAAGGAGGGCCGGATTGCCATGCGATCCAGAACTGGGATTCACTAACACGGAAACGCGTTTTCCGGCTTATTCACGGCGGAGTTGCCGCCGCGTCAGGCTTTGACCTGAACAATCGGAAGTCATTTATGGAATGAACTTCCAGAGAAGTTCATGCGTGCACCGCTCTAATTGGGATTCACTTCAAAGTCGTTGAGGTCTGCGGGCATGTTCGGGTCGGCCTGGGACACGTCCAGCGGATAGGCGGTGATCATGCTCTGGCGGCTGCCGATACCTAGGTCCGGCGAGGTGTTCAGGCCCACCACCAGATCCAGGATGCCGTCATTGTTCACGTCTGCCAAGTCGATTTCAGCCACAGAGCCCCGGATGCGCCGTGTCTTCCACTTCAGGCCCAGGCCCACGCCGTCCCAGTACAGGGCGTGAATTTCGCCCTGGGGGAAGAAGCGGTAACGGTCAAAGATCTGCGAAGCCGTGGAAATAGGCTTGTTGAGCAGCAGCGCGTATTCGCCGGTGCGGCCCAGGTCCGCCGCGATCATGCGCATGGGCGCGTAATACTTGCTGGGCAGCTGGTAGTTGCGGTCGATGCCCAGGCCGGGCATCCCCTTGTAGTGATCCATGCCTGTGGCGGAACCGGAAAAACGCTCCATGGTGGTGTGGATCAGTGTGTTGCCGTTGCCCTGGAAAACCTTGATGCGCTCGTCATCCGTGAGCATGACCAGCTGGTCGCCCTTGCTGTCCTTGCCGCCGGGCAGCCATGCCACGTTGAACACCGTGGCGCCGGAGGGCAGATCCAGACGGGAGCCCAGGGAAAACTTGTTGCCGCTCTTGACCATCACATGCACGCCGGGAGCGAAGAGCTTGAGCGAATCCCAGCCCTGGCCCACCAGGGTGGGCGTGAAGGCGGGCGGTGTTTTGATAACGCTGGCGAAGTAGGGAATGCGGTCGGCGTACTGGGTCAGCTTGCCGCCCTTGAAGGAATAGAAAGAGGAGTAGGGGCGGTTGCCGTCCTCCTCAAAGGAGGCCACGACCAGTTCCATGGCGCCGTCGCGGTTCAGATCAATGCCCCGCATGGAAAAATTGATGTTGGACTGGGAAACCACGGTGGAATCCAGTTCCTTGAGCTTTCCGTCGGGCTGCCAGATATAGATGGTCAGCTTGTGGTCGCCGAGCACCGCGATTTCGTTTTTACCGTCACCGTTGAAATCGCCCACAGCCATATCCACCATATTTTCCTTGAGGCGCTGGCTGCGCAGACGCGAGCCGTCGCCAGCCCCGGCCCCCTGATAACGGAACTGCGGATTCAGGTAAACCTGCTGCTGGCCCGTCTCATTGACCACGATGTCCGAATTCATCTGATTGACCGGCTGGCCCTTGCCCGGAGCCATAAAATTGGGCCGTGCCGCCACAGTCACGCCGAAAGCCTCGCTGCTCAGCGCGGAACTCAATTGCTGCACTGTGGAGGTCAGACCGCTCAAAGGCCCCTGGGCGGTTTTGCTCCAGGTCTTGCCGGCCTTGTCCACGCTATGGACTTCAATGGTGCACTCATTGCCCATGACGCTCACCGAGCCCCACACCGCGTAATCCGCGCCATTCATGGCCTTGCGGGCTTCGGCGGCGGAGGTTGCCCTGCTCTGCGCGCTGCGTCCCTCCAGCACGCCGGGCCGGTTGAGCCGGGCATGCATGGTGGCTGGCACGGCTTTGGACAGATAGGCGTAGCTCTGCGGCGCATTGACCGTAAGGGGCAGCAGTACAAAACTTTTCGGCGCGGCCGACGCGATCTGGGTCAGCCCCAGAACGAGTGTCAGCAGGCAGACCGTAAAGGACAATCGCATGGCAAATTTCATCCCGTACTCCTTGGAGTATTTTTCAGCGGCGCGGCGAAACTCCAACCCCGCCCATATCAGCGCACTATACGCATACTTGTCCCGCTGCGCAATACAAAAGCCCCGGCCTCTCAGGACGGGCGCATTTTAAATTCTTAGGCTCAGCCCTTATCAAAACGCCGACCTCATTTGGCGTAGCCGGAAAGTGTGAGGAACAGGCATTGCGGAAATTTTGTGAAACTGGCCATGTTTTTATGGCGGATAAGAAGGTTCCGCTGGCCGCGCTGGTGGGCGGTCCGATCGGATGGGTGGTCAGGAGCAAAAAGAAGAGGGCGGCCGCCTGAGGCGACCGCCCCAATGCATCAGTTGCCGGAATAGAGGATCAGGGCGACCATTTCCAGATCGTCCGGGCCGTTGTTGTACAGGGCATGCTCCTCGCCGTGGCGGCATACGGTCACGTCCCCGGCCTTGACCGTGGTTTCGTGGCCGTTGTCGTCGTACAGGCCTTCGCCCTTGAGGATGAAAAAAGCTTCAAAGTCGCCGTTGTGGCGGTGTTTGCCCACAGCGTCGCCGGGACGGAGCAGCACGTGATTGTACAGGCGCCCCCTGCCCTCGAATTCATCCTCGTTCAGAAGCTTGGTAAAATGGGCGATCCCCGGTCCGCCGAACATGCTTTTATCCAGTTTTTCCCGTTCATGGGCGCGACGGATCATACTTCCTCCCTTGTTGTGTGTATGAGGACGCCTGCGCGGTTTGCGGCACGTCCCTTGCCCCTGTCTCCTCCGTGTTTTTCACCGCGCTGTTGTCTCGGCCCGCTTTGCGGACCGGACCTGTGGCGGTCGGCGCAGACGGCGGCGCGCGGGGCGTTCGGCGCGAGCGCGGGACTGAGCCTGCGGATTTTTGACGCGCGGCGGCATGGCCTTGATGTGTACGTCCAGCTGCGGGAAGGCTACTTCAATGTGGTGCTCGCGGAACTGCTTTTCAATGGCCAGGCGGATGTCCGAGGCGGTGGACACACCCACGTCATAGTCCTTGACCCAGAAACGCAGCAGGAAATCCAGGGTACTGGCGCCGAAATCGTTGAAAGTGACGGTGGGCGTGGGATACTTGAGCACGTTTTCGTGCCCGTTGGCCACGGCCAGCAGCAACTTTATCACCAGGGCCGTGTTCGAACCGTAGGCCACGCCCAGCTTGATTTCGCGCCGCACGGTACGGCTGTTGCGGGTCCAGTTGATCAGGCGGCTGGCCACGAATTCGGAGTTTGGCACGTAGATGAGCGCGTTGTCGTAGGTTTCCACCATGGTGGCGCGAACGCTGATCTTGCGCACCCGGCCCGTGGTGCCGCCCACTTCCACCACGTCCCCGGCCTGGAGCGTGCGGCTGAAGATCAGGATCAGGCCGGAGAGAAAGTTGTTCACAATGGTCTGCATGCCAAAGCCGATGCCCACGGAAAGACCGCCGGCCACCATGGCCAGATTGCTCAGCTCCATGCCCAGAGCCCGCAGCACGAACAGGCCGAATATGGCCCACACCGCGTAGGTGAAAGCCGTTTGCATGGGCGGGATCAGTGTGGCGTCGATCTGCAGGCCCTGTTTGGGCAGTTTGGCCAGAAAGCGCGAACCCATGGCCACGGCCGTGCGCGTGAGATAGAATACGCTGATGATCAGCAGTATCTGGACGATGTTGAACTGGGTGGCGCCCACATTCACGCCCTTGAACACGTATTCGCCCAGCAGGTACATGCCGCCGGGCAGGGTGCCGACCCAGAGCAGCACGCCCACCACGGCCGCCACCAGGACAACGGGTGCGGCCAGGGCCACCAGCAGGCGGGCCAGAGCGGCCCGCGCGCCTTCCTTGGGCAGATGTTCGTTGATGTTGCTGACCAGGGCCATGCCGCCCAGGCTGAGCTCCAGCGCCAGGGAGCAGGAGACGAAGATCAGGTAGAGGGCCATGCTGTAGATGTGCAGACCCGAGAGGGTCAGCAGCAGGCAGAGCCAGAGCACAATGGAGTCGCCGTCCAGCACGCTGGATTCCAGTTGCAGGGATCCGCAGCTGACTTTGCGCCAGCGCCGCCACCAGACAAGGGAGGCGATGACCAGGGCCATCCAGATCACCAGCACTAGGGGTTTGGTCAGGGGCAGGTAGAGCAGGGCATAGGCGCAGAGGGTCAGGGGCATGAGTCGCAGGAAAGGCGCGGGCTGCTCCTCCACATCCGGATATTTCAGCATCCGCAGATCCCAGGCCAGGAAGACCTGCCCCAGAATGACGGATAAATTCCCCAGTGCCAGAAAGAGCCGGAAAAATTCGCCCGTGGCGGACAGGGAACTGCCCAGCAGGGATAGCCCCAGGCAGAGCCAGGGCAGGCTGACCCGGAAAATATGGCGGCCGACGGGCCTGGAGTCCTGATTGATCCAGCGCCGGTAAAGCAGCAGGCTGATCACGCCGGTGAACAGCAGGCAGATCAGAAAACGCAGGGCCGCCGTGCCCCACTGGTCCGGGGTGACCGGCATTTCCACGGGCAGGCGTAGTATCATACCCTGGTAGGAGTAGCGCATCTGCTGGCCAAAATCGGCCCAGGCCTCGGGGCTGAGATAGGGCACCGGGCGTTGCAGATAATAGTCTTTCCAGAGAATCGGCAGTTGCTGACTGATGTCCTGGCGGGTTTTTTCCAGCCGCTTGAGCAGCGCCAGGGAGGGAGCCAGCGCCGAATCGTACTGGGCCAGCACGGCGGCCAGACGCAGCCGGGCCTGACCGATATCCCGGATATAGCTCTGCATTTCCGGGCTGATCCGGCCATCGTGCAGGTCTTCGGGCAGGCTGTCGGCCATGTAGTTGACGCGCTCCAGCAGGCCCTGTGCCTCGGAGCGGGCCAGCATGACCGGCTCCAGCACATGGTTCAGTTGGGTGACCGTGACCGTGATGCGGCGGCTCACGGCCTCCATGGGATTGGGCCAGTTTTTGAAAGTATTGGTCAGCACCAGCAGGCGGCGGGCTTCCTCCTCGTAGGGTTGGACCTTGCCTGTCAGATTGGCCGCCTGATCGGAGAAACCGCCGCTCAGCCTGACGGCGGTTTCTTTGATGTCGTTGAGCATGCCGCGTTGCCCGGCCCAGATCATTTCCCAGGGATCGTGCTTCGGCGGCTCGGCTTCCGCCTCCGCCGTCCCTCCGTCAGTTTTCTGGTCCGGTGCGGCGTCGGCGGTTTTGCCTTTGTCCGCATCCCCGGTTTGGGCGGCGTTGTCCGTTTTGGCGGCCTTGGCCCCGGCTGCCGGGGCTGTGGCGGAAGCCGCCAGGCCCGGCTCGGCCGCCAGGCAGAGCGAGAGCACCAGAAGTACGATGAAGCGGGAATGGCACATGGTGGAATCCTTGTATGTCGCGTGAATGCGGCTGACTGTTTTTACTCCAAGAGGGGCGGCTTGAAAAGAGCGCAACCTCCTCTGGTCTTTACAATCCGGGTCTGTAACGTCATAGTCGCCGTATGACGGACGCCTCTTCCTCCGTATCCCGCGCCGCCGGGCCGCGCGCTCTGCCTGTGGCCCTGCTGGCTTGCCCGGATTATGCCGCGCCCCGGCTTCGGCATGCCGTGTTTCAGGCGCTGGAGACCGCCGGGCCGCGCGTGGGCGCAGGCTGGCGTGTGCTGGTCAAACCCAATCTGGTCACGGCCCAGCCTCTGGCATGCTCTGATCCCGAAGTGACGGCGGCGGTCTGCGCCTGGCTGCTCGAACAAGGCGCCAAGGTGGATGTGGCAGATTCGCCGGGTTTCGGCCGCGCCGAGGCCGTGGCCCGCAAGATCGGCCTGGAGGATGCCCTGCATCCCCTGAAGCTCAGGGTGCGCGCCATGGACCGGCCCGTGCCCGTGCGCCCGACCCTGCCCGCGGCATCCTCCGCATCTCCGGAAGACGGCCCGCGCTTCATGATCTCCCGGCGTGCCCTGGAATGCGATCTGATTCTTTCCGTGCCTCGGGTCAAGGCGCACAGCCAGATGCTGCTGACCCTGGCGGTAAAGAATTGCTTCGGCTGCGTCAGCGGACTGCGCAAGGCCTTGATCCACACCCGCGAAGGCCGCGACCCCGGTTATTTCGCGGATTGCCTGGCCGCGCTCTGGGCGGCGCTGCCGCCGGTGGCCGCGCTGGCCGACGGCGTGCGGGCCATGCACGTCACCGGCCCCAGCCGGGGAAAGCCGTTCGCCCTGGGGCTCATCGGGGCGAGCCCGTCCGCCGTGGCGCTGGACGAGGCCCTCTGCGCCGTGCTGGGCTTGGTTCCCGGCGCGACCCCGCTGGGAGCGGCTCTGGAGCGGCGCAGGGCCGAAGGCTGCGGCGCGGCCGGTTGGCGCGCCTCATACGTGCTGCAACGGCCTGAGGATTTTAATGCGCGTGGCTTTGAATTGCCGCGCGAATTGGCCCACACCTCGTTTCATCCCGCGCGCCTTGTAAAAAGCTGCGTCCGCCGCCTGTGGGCGGCGTGCAAACCCTGAAGGAGGCGTCATGCCCGCCATTCTGCCCGGACAGACCGATATTTACGCACTGACCGATTCGCGTCTTTCCCTGGGCCGCCCTCTGGCCGTGGTGGCCGGGGCCCTGCTGGACGCCGGGGTACGCATTCTGCAATACCGGGAAAAAAAGTTCAAAGCCGGCAAGATGCTTGAAGAATGCCGTCTGCTGCGCCGCCTGACCGAAAAGGCCGGGGCATGCTTCATTGTCAACGACCACATTGACATTGCCATGCTGGTGGGGGCCGATGGCGTGCACATCGGACAGGAGGACCTGCCCGTAACCGAGGTGCGCCGCCTTGTGGGGCCGGACATGCTCATCGGCCTGTCTACCCATTCGCCGGAACAGGCCGTGGCCGCCGTGAACGCGGGCGCGAATTACATCGGCGTGGGGCCCATTTTCGCAACCCAGACCAAGGAGGACGTGGTGGACCCGGTGGGCTTCGATTATCTGGACTGGGTGGCGCATAACATTGAGCTGCCTTTTGTGGCCATCGGTGGCATCAAGGCGCACAATATCGCCGAGGTGGCCCGTCACGGCGCGCGCTGCTGCGCTCTGGTCTCGGAGCTGGTGGGCGCGCGGGATATCCCGGTTCAGGTGGAGGCCGTGCGCCTGGCCATGCGGCGGGGGCTCGGCCAGTAAGCGGTCTGGTTCCGCCGCGCGCGAAACGCCCCGGCTTCCGTCA
>APFI01000132.1 GCA_000403945.1 Desulfovibrio sp. Dsv1 | reverse complement strand
ATTTGGCATTTTCCATGATTTTACTCGGAAGAGTCATCAGGGAATCATGAAATGACGTCTAGGCAACAACGACCCGACTACCGGAAGAGAAGTGAACAGCCACAAGAATACCGGACTGACGGCCGGGGGTCGGGAGAAAATGGTCCGGCGAATGCCCCCCCTTGCGGGCAAGGCCGGAAACACCGTGAACCGTCGCAAAGAGAGGGCATGCGGCGGAACATGTGCACATTCTTCAACGAACGGGAAACATATAATATTTTTTCGGTAGGATGGCTGATATCCGTAACCCCTTTGAACAATTGGCGCGAGGCCAGCCAAGACGCAGACGGCTCCCGCCGCAGGAGGGCGGGAGCCGTCGTTAACAGGGAACGGCCTCTAGTACATGCCGTCCATGCCGCCCATACCACCCATGCCGCCGGGCATGGCCGGGGCGTCCTTTTTGGGTTCGGGCTTTTCAGCAATGGCGCATTCGGTGGTCAGCAACAGGGATGCCACGGAAGCGGCGTTCTGCAGGGCTGTGCGGGTCACTTTCTTCGGGTCGATGACGCCAGCCTTGATCAAGTCTTCGTATTCGCCGGTGGCGGCATTGAAGCCGAAGCCGTCCTTGCCCGCGCGGACCTTTTCCACCACGATGGAGCCTTCGAATCCGGCGTTGTGGGCGATCTGGCGCAGAGGCTCTTCAATGGCGCGGCGGATGATGTTCACGCCAGCCAGCTCGTCGTCATCAGCGGGCTTGATGTCGTTAAGAACCTTGGACACGCGGATCAGCGCGGTGCCGCCGCCAGGCACGATGCCTTCCTCCACGGCGGCGCGGGTGGCGTTGAGAGCGTCTTCCACGCGGTCTTTCTTTTCCTTCATCTCCACTTCAGTGGCGGCACCCACATGCACCACGGCCACGCCGCCAACCAGTTTGGCCAAGCGTTCCTGCAGTTTTTCGCGGTCGTAGTCGGAGGTGCTGTCTTCGATCTGGGCGCGGATCTGCTTCACGCGGCCTTTGATGTCATCGCTCTTGCCGGCGCCGTCCACGATGGTAGTGTTGTCCTTGTCCACAACCACGCGCTTGGCGGTGCCCAGTTCAGCCAGGGTCATATTTTCCAACTTGGAGCCGGTATCTTCGGAAGCTACCTGGCCGCCAGTGAGTACGGCGATATCCTGAAGCATGGCCTTGCGGCGGTCGCCGAAGCCCGGGGCCTTCACGGCCACGACCTGGAGGGCGCCGCGCAGCTTGTTGACCACCAGGGTGGCCAGAGCTTCGCCTTCCACGTCCTCAGCGATGACCATCAACGGACGGTTGACCTTGGCCACCTGCTCAAGCACGGGCAGCATGTCTTTCATGCTGGAGATCTTCTTTTCCGTGCAGAGGATGTAGGGGTTGTCCATCTCGCAGATCATCTTTTCGGCGTTGGTCACGAAATAGGGGGAGAGGTAACCGCGATCGAAGCGCATGCCTTCCACCACGTCCATGGTGGTTTCCAGACCCTTGGCTTCTTCAACGGTGATGACGCCTTCCTTGCCCACTTTGGACATGGCTTCGGCGATGATATTGCCGATGGTGGCGTCGGAGTTGGCGGAAATGGTGCCGATCTGGGCAATTTCCTTCTGGTCGCGGGTGGGCTTGGCCAAGCTGGCCAGCTCGGCGATCAGGGACTCCACGCCCTTATCGATGCCGCGTTTGATGGCCATGGGATTACGGCCGGCGGCCACCAGCTTGATGCCCTCATGGTACACGGCTTGGGCCAGAATGGTGGCGGTGGTGGTGCCATCGCCAGCGGCGTCGGAAGTCTTGGAGGCGACTTCCTTCACGAGCTGGGCACCCATGTTCTCGAACTTGTCGTCCAGTTCGATTTCCTTGGCCACGGTCACGCCGTCCTTGGTGATGACGGGTGCGCCGAAGGATTTGTCAAGAACGACATTGCGGCCTTTGGGACCGAGAGTGACCTTAACGGCATTGGCCAGTTTGTCCACGCCACGGGCGAGTTTTTCACGGGCTTTAACGTCGAACAGAATTTCTTTAGCGGACATTTTCTAATTTCCTCCTGAGTGATGATGCGGCAGAGATCGGGATTAGTCGATGATGGCGAGAATGTCTTCTTCGCGCATCACAAGGTGATCGACGCCGTCCAGCTTGATTTCCGTACCGGCATACTTGTTGAAGAGCACTTCATCGCCCTTCTTCACAGCCATGGCGACACGGGAACCGTTTTCCGCGATCTTGCCGGGACCCACAGACACAACCTCGCCCTTGGAGGGCTTTTCCTTGGCCGTGTCAGGGATGTACAGACCACCGGCGGTCTTTTCTTCGGATTCAAGACGCTTGACCAGCACACGGTCGTTAAGGGGTTTCAGCTTCATGATGTCAAATCCTCCCGGAAAGTTTTTTATTGCCCTTGCGGGCACAGACGGCGGCCGAACCGACGGACGCGCCGGAAATCTTGCGCGTGACGGGCCGCAGCGGGCATTGCCGTTGCTGCCCCGCACGGGCATAGAGATAAGTCACTCTCGCGGCTTGAAAAGGGGCTGAAGCAAATTTTTTTAATTTTTTTTCTATAAAAATAGAAAATTATTTTATTTCAGCATATTATGTGATAGCCAAGTTTGGATTCGCTGCGACCGACCGTGCCGGGCGCATAGAAAAGAGCCCCGCAAAAGGGCTCTCTGGCTGCCGGGATCGGCTTTCCGGCATCTTCCGTCGAAGCGAATCCGCCCGCTTATGGCGAAAACTCCGACAGGCGACGACGTTTTGAAACGGCGCAATTTTACACGTAACCCGCTCTAATGGGCGCAGAGCCGATCCGCCGGGATGATGGTGAAGCCGTTGTTTTTAAGCACGTCCACGGCCTGATCTACCTTGTCGAAACGGAAAATCATTACCGCGCTTTCCTGGTCGCGCTGCACAAAGGCGTACATGTATTCCACATTGATGCCGTTACGCGAAACAAGTTGCAAAACGGCGTCAAGGCCGCCCGGCGTGTCGGCCACTTCCACAGCCACCACGCTGGTGCGTCCTAGGGTAAAGCCCTTTTCCTTGAGCACGGTTTTGGCTTTTTCATGATCGCAGACGATCATGCGTAAAATGCCGAAGTCCGACGTGTCGGCCAGGGAAAGCGCACGGATATTGATGCCCGCCTCAGCCAGGGCATGGGTTACTTCAGCCAGACGGCCAGCCCGGTTTTCCAGAAAAACGGATAATTGCTCTGCTTTCATACGGAAATCCTTTATCAGCCGTTTTATGACGCTCAGGCCTTGTGGGAATCAGCACCCGAAGAGGGCGGATCTTTTTTGCCCCTGGGGGTGATGTCAATTTCATCGGGTTCAGATGAAGCGTGGCGGAAATTGCGGATAGCCCGGCCGAGTCCGCCGCCTATTTCCGGCAGCTTTTTTGCGCCGAAAAGAAGCAGCACAACTACCAGAATGAGTAAGAGTTCCTGCGTGCCAATGCCGAACATGCGGCAAGCCTCCGTTGGATGTTGGGCTGTAAAGTCAAGCTGCCGGTACAGCATAAGCCGCTGCGGTCGGGAGGTCAAGACGGGGTTGCCGCAGCGGGCGCTTCCCGGGGCGGATTCAGCGCCGCTGCCCCAGCGCGTGCCGGACCTGTTTGGGAGAGGCTGGGTGGCGGAAGCCGGCTTCAATCAGGCGGCGGGCCGAGGCGTCGCGCATGTCTTTGGTGTTGCCGCCCAGAACCACGGCCAGCAGACGGTTTTTGCCGCGTTGGGCCGTAACCACGATATTGTAGCCTGAGGCTGCGGTCCATCCGGTTTTCAGGCCGTTGACCCCGGCCACGCCGTCCAGCAGTGCGTTGGTGTTGCACATGGCGCGGCCTTTGTGCAGAAAGAAACGCATGCTGTGGAAACGCATGGCGCCGGGGTGCGCCCTGAGATAGGCGCGGCTCAGCGCCATCATGTCGCGGGCCGTGGTTTTCTGCCCGGCGGCGGGCAGGCCGGTGGGATTTTTAAATACCGTGCGGCGCATGCCCAGGGCGCGGGCCTTGCTGTTCATCCGGCATACGAAATTGCAGATATTGCCGCCGCTGACGCGTTGGGCCACGGCCATGGCCGCATCGTTGCCCGAAGCCACAGCCATGCCGGCGAGCAGGCGCGCCAGCGGCACGCGTTCGCCGGCGCATAGATGCATGGACGAACCGCCTGTGGCGGCGGCCTGGCGGCTGACCCTGACCTTTTCATTGAGGGAAACGCTTTTTGCCTTGACAGCGTCCATGGTCAGAAACATACTCATAAGTTTTGTCAGCGAGGCCGGAGGGACGGTCGCGTCGGCGTTTTGCTCATAAAGGATGCGGCCTGTGTCCAGATTGACCAGCATGGCCGCGCGCACCGGCAGCGCGGCCCGGGCCGGAAGGGATGGAATGCAGAAGATCAGGGAAAGGATCAGGCAGAGAGGCGGAGTGAAGAGCACCCGGCCCGGACGGCGTGGACGGCGCCGGCAAACAGCAACAGAGGCGCAGAGCGACCCTGTCTGGGGCTGTCCATGTTGTTTCCGGGTCGGTGTGGTGCCGGAATCAGTCATGGGCCTTGTAAAAATGGTTGGCTTCTTCCACCGCCTGCATGGCGAAGGAGATCAGAACGGGCCCGGCGATGAGCCCCACCGGGCCAAAGCTGGCCAGACCGCAAAGGATGGCGAGAATCAGGACAAAGAAGGGAGCTTTGATGCCCTGGCGCAAAAAGAGGGGCCTCAGCACGTTGTCCACGCCAGCCACGGCAAGCATGCCCCAGAGGCCCAAGCCCACAGCGGACATGGTTTTGCCGGTGAACCAGAGCGAAAGGCAGAGCGGCAGCCAGATCAGAGCCGCGCCCACCACCGGAATGGGGGCCACCAGGGTTGCCAGCATGCCCCAGAAGGCGGGCTGGCTGAGGCCGGCCACGGCAAAGCCGATGCCGCAGAGAAAGCCCTGGGCCAGGGCCACCAGCACGATGCCCAGCATGATGGCCCGCAGGGCGCGGTGGATGGTGCTGGTGAAACGCCGCAGAAGGGCCTGCGGCAAGTGAAATATCCGGCAGAAGACCTTGCGGATGCGCCGGGAATAAACCGTGAAAAGCACTGTGAGCGTGAAAAAGAGAAAAGTAGTCCAGAGCGCGGTCATGGTGCCGCCCAGAACGCCGAAACCCCGGCTGACCAGCATGCTCATGGCGTCGCCCAAAAGCGTGTCCAGATTGTGCAGGAAGTCGTCAACCAGTTTTTCGATACGCGGATATTCGGCTAGGCCCATCCGCCATTGCTGGATGTGTTCCACCCATTGCGGCGGCAACTGGAAATTTTTGGCCTGGAGTTCGCGCAGCCGCGCCAGGCCGGCTGCGGCCTGCGGCGAAACCAGCAGCGCCAGAACGGCGATGGGCGCGAACAGGGATGAAATGATGGCCGTGACATAGCCCCAAAGCGGCACATGGCGTGAAAGCCCGACGAGCCAGCGCCGCTTGCGCGAGTCGGGCTCGTGGCGTTCCAGGCGGCCCCGCCAGATGCCGACCTTCTGGCGCAGACGGCGGTATAGGGGCAGGGTCAGGCAGGAAAAGCAGGCGGCCATGAAAATGGTGACGGGATTGGGCCAGAGCAGCAGATACCACGCCAGAGCAGCCAGTAAGTAAAGCAGGCGCGGCAGAAATACAGTCATATATCAAGCCCTTGTTACGTCCCGGCGTGATTTTAGCGACGGCGGACGGCATTGTGCGACATAGGGGAACGTGTCAATCTAACAGACCTTGCCGGGCTCTGCCAAGCTCCAATGGTGAGGGCCTGCGGTTGCTGCCCGGCCGTGCGTTGCATTGCGTCTGGCCCTGCCGTACTATGCTCGCATGGATATTGATCCTTCCAGGCCGTCCCTGTGTTCTTCGGCCTCTGTTCCGCCCGCGTTGACGGTGCTGCTGACCTGTCAGGGCGGCGAGTCGCCCGCCGCCTGTCTTGAGGCATTGGCCCGGGCCGGAGCCGGGGATGCGACAGTGCTTTGCTGCTGCCCTCCGGAGCGGGAAGTCCCGATACGTGCATTGGGCGACGCCCTGTTACGGGCGGGAGGTCTGGCCGGATTCCGCTGTCTGCCTCTTGCGCCGGGTGACGACCGGTACGCGGCGGCCAACAGGGCGGCGGGGGAGGCGGGTGGTTCTTTTCTGCTGCTGCTTTCTCCGGATGCGCTGCTGGAGCCGGACAGCCTGCCGTCCCTGTCGGCCAGGCTGGCGGAAGATTCCAAGCTGGCCGGACTTAATCCTTTATTGCTTGCGCCGGAAGGCGGGAACGGGCCGCGCCGGATCCGCCATCTGGGTTGCGTGGCCGACAGCCGGGGGCAACTGCACTATTTATATGAAGGACTGCCCGACGGCCACCTACTGGCGGCGCGGCGGCGCGCCTTTCAGCTGGCTCATGAAGCGGCTCTGCTGGTGCGGCGGGAGGATTTTCTGGCTGTGGGCGGTTTCAGGCCGGGGTTGGAAGGACTGACCGTTCCGGATTTCTGTCTGCGTCTCGCAGCGGCGCGCAACGGCGTTTTTTCCACCGAGCCCGCAGCCCGGGCCGTGCTGCGCGACGACTTCGATTCCTGGAAAAAATGCGGTCTCTGGAACAGTCTTCTGCAGCGCGGCCGTCTGAACCCGACCCTGCTGCGGGCGGACTATCATTCTCAGGTTCAGGACGATGGACTGGAATACGGCCTGACGCCCTGGTTGGCGGAAGGACCATGCGGCCTGAGCCTTGCAGTGGAGGAAGGCAGCCCGGACGCGGCCTGGCTGAGCTGGCGGCATGCGCCTGAACCCGCTACGCTGCTGCATCTGCTGCATCTGCTGCCGCCGGAACGGCGCGCCCAGGCTCTGAGCCTCTGCCGCGAACTGCCGTCCAGCCTGCCGCGCGTTTTTGCCTGGTATACGGATCTGGCCGCAAGGCTGAAGGATTTCGGCGAGCGTGAAAATCTTCCCCGACTTACGGAACAGGCGCGCGCCTGGCGAACAGAAGCCCGGCGTTTCCGCCATGAAATGCTCAGGCCGGGCCTGCGCGCCCTGGTCAGCGCAGGCATATATGCCTGCTCTCTGGACAATGCGCCCTCCATGTATGACGCTTGGCTGGAATTGCGGGGAAACAGCCTCCCGGCGGCGGATCCGGAGGCGAGAAGTCTGCGCGTGGAACGGACCTGGCCGAAAATCGCCGTGCTCATGCCGGTCTGGAATCCCGAACCAGAGTTTTTGCGCGCGGCTCTGGATTCCGTACTGGCCCAGAGCTACGGCCAATGGCAACTCTGTCTGGCCGACGACGCCTCCACCAGGCCGGAAACGCCGGAACTGTTGCGTTCCTATGCCGCGCGGGACAAACGCATCCATCTGGTCATCCGTGAGAGGAAGGGGCATATCTCGCGGGCCAGCAACAGCGCCCTGGCCATGGCGGACGCGCCCTGGGCGGCCTTTCTGGATCATGACGATCTGCTGGCCCCCGACGCCTTGCTGGAAGTGGCCCGGCATGCGGCGGAACGCCCCGGCCTGCGCTTTATGTACAGCGACGAGGACAAGATTGACGCCGCCGGAGTGAGGCGCACGCCGGTATTCAAGGCGGCCTTTGATTTCGACCTGCACTACACTGGTCACCTCTCAGCCTATGCCGTGGCCGCGCTGCGTGAGGCGGGCGGCCTGCGTCCCGGCATGGAAGGCTCACAGGATTTTGATTTGAGCCTGCGAGTGACTGAAAGGCTCAGACCCGGCGAAATCGCCCACATTCCGCGTATTCTCTACCACTGGCGCATCCATGCGGACAGCACCACGGCCAGCGTGGCCACCAAACCCTATGTGCTGGAGGCCACGCGCCGGGCTCTGGCCGAGAGCGCGCAACGCCGGGGTCTGGCCGCCTCCGTCCTGCCGGCGGGGAAAAACAATGTTTTCAAGCTGGAAATGGCCGTGCCGCCGGATATGCGCTGCAGCGCGATCCTGCTGGCGGATGCGCCCGGACCGCTGACGCCGGGCTTGGCTGCCTGCCTGCGCGGACTCGCCCGGCGGATGCGCCTGGAAATGCTTTGGCAGCCGCTGACCCCCTCGGCCCTGCCCACGAATTCGCCAAAGGTCTGGCCGCCGCGTCTGAACGGGCGCGTTCTGCCGCCCGCCGGGCCGCACTGGTCCACAGCCTGCCGGGCGGCGGCCTGCGGCGCCACGGGGGACGTGCTGCTGTTTTTGTCCGCCGATCTTCTGCCTGTGGGGGACTGCCGCCCGGAACAGCTGGCGGCGCTGGCCCTGCGGCCCGACCTGGCAGTGGTGGGCGGTTGCGTCTGGCAGGGCGGGCTGCTTCGGCACGCGGGCTTGTACCCCGATGTGACGGGCATACCTTTCCCCTTGCAGCGCGGCGCCGCGCCCGGACTGTTACCCTCGCTCTGCTGGGGGCAGCTATTGCTGGCGCGGCGGGTGCTGGCCGTCTCCCGGTGCTGCATGGCCGTCCGGCGAAAGGATTTTCTGGAGAGCGGCGGCTTTGATCCCGCTCTGGGACCGCTGGCCGGTGCGGACTACGGCCTGCGGCGGGAAAAGCAGGGACGGTTCAGTCTGGTTTCGCCCTGGGGGCAGTGGCTGCTGCCGGGCGGAACGGAGGAGGAAAAGCTGACGCCCCGGGCGCGAGAGTGTTTTCTTGAGCACTGGGGCGACATTGTACGCGGCCACGGCCTGCGGAATCCTCAGTTGCGCGCCGCGCCGGACTATGGCTGGATGCTGGACCTGAACGGAGCTTAGAGCCCGGCAGCCTTTGCCGAAAAACGCTCATGGACCGGGGAGGCACTATTAAAGCACAGCTCCGGTCCATGAGCGCTTGTTTGTGAAGCGGATTCGTTTTTCAGGGGCGGCCGTTACCCGCTCAGGCCAGTACTTTGCTGCCGTTGAAGGAGATGCTGATCACCTCGTAGGTGACGCGGCCGCGCGGGATGTCCACCGTGACCTCGTCACCTTCCTCCTTGCCCAGCAGGGCCTGGCCCACGGGCGACAGAAAAGAGATGGAACCCTTGCCGGGATCAGCCTCGTCCGGGCCGAGAATGGTGAAGCTGCGGCTTTCTCCGCTGTCCACGTCCTCCACTTCCACAGTGGATCCGAAGATGACCTTGTCGCCGCTGAGCTTGTCCAGATCAACCACATGATAGAGTGCCAGGCGTGATTCAATGTACTTGATGCGCGCCTCGGCCATGCCCTGGCGTTCGCGCGCGGCGTCGTAGCCCGCGTTTTCACGCAGGTCGCCTTCTTCCCTGGCTTCCTTGATGGCTTGGATGATGGCCGGGCGTTCGCTCTTCAGGCGGGCCAGTTCTTCTTCCAGTTTCTTGTAGCCTTGCACGGAAATGGGGATATTTGTCATGTCCAACCTCACAGCGCACAAAAAAAAGCGTCCGCTGCCCGGGCAGCGGAGCATATGCGCGGCTTTTTGCTGAAAAAATTTTTGGGAGCACGGCAGACACGGCAAAAAACCTGCACAACGAAAACCGGCCGAGGGGTATAAGCGTGACTGCTTTCATATCCTAGTCGTTGCCCGCGCCGTGGTCAAGCCCTGAAACGGTTTTCCGCAAACGGACGGAAAAGACCGGCCGCTCCCCGGGCTTGCGCGCACGGCGCGTGGCGTATATGCTGAAAAGAATGTAAGAATCGCGCCCCGGCGCGTCAGCATAGCATACGGCATGCCATGAAAAAATATTTGCGTTATTTGGGCCCCATTCTGATCACCGTCATTTTTCTGCTGGCGATCTACCTGCTTTACAACAAGCTCAAAGCGTACAGCATCACCCAGATCCGGGAGAGCATTCAGCAGATCTCCTATGGGCGCATCGGCTTCTCCCTGATGCTCATGGTCATTAATTACATGATTCTGGTGGGCTATGACTGGCTGGCCCTGAAAGCCATCCGCAAGAACTTGGCGCTGCCGCGCGTGGCTCTGGTTTCCTTTGTAGGGCAGGCCATCAGCTACAACTTCGGCGCGCTGCTGGGCGGCACCAGCGTGCGTTACCGTTTTTATTCGGCCTGGGGCTTCTCCCTGACGGACATCGTGCGTCTGGTGCTCATGCTGGCCGTGACCTTCTGGGTGGGCGCGCTGGGCCTGTGTGGCATCATTTTTATGATCGCCCCGCCGGTGATTCCCGACGAGTTGCTGAAGCATATGCCCATCGCGGACGTGCGTATTTTGGGCGTGATTCTTTTTATGATCGCCTGTTCCTATCTGGCGCTCTGTTCCACGGTGCGCAAGCCGGTGCGCATTTTCGGCAAGGAATTCGTCTTCCCCGCGCCGCACATCGCGGCGGCCCAGTTTGCCGTGGCCGGAGTGGACATCATTGCCGCCGCGGCCTGCATGCATGCACTGCTGCCCGACAACATGGGCATCAGCTTTCTGGACTTTCTGCCCAGTTACCTTATGGCCCAAGTGGCTGTGGTGCTGACCCACATTCCCGGCGGCGTGGGCGTATTCGAGCTGGTCATCCTGCATCTTACCCACACCGGCCACGAGCATATGGTCTTTGCCGCAGTGCTGCTTTTCCGGTTCATTTACTACGTCATTCCGCTGCTGGCGGCGGCCGTGCTGCTGGCCGTGTACGAAGCCCGGCAACGCCGCTACATGCTGCGCGAGGCCGGGCGCTGGCTCTCGGTGCTCTCGCATTCCATCGCGGCCTACGCGGCCTTTGTGGGAGGCCTTGTCCTGCTGGTTTCGGCCACGCTGCCCACCCTGCCGCACAGTGCGGCCCTGCTTGACGCCTGGCTGCCCAAGGGCGTGCCGGCTGTGGGGCATTTTGTCTGCGCTCTTTCCGGCGCGGCGCTGCTCTTCGCCTCGTATGGATTGGAGCGCCGTCAGTCCCGCGCTTTCAAGCTGGCTGTGCTTTTTCTGATTCTGGGCATCGCGGGTGCCCTGCTCAAGGATTTTTCCTGGGAAGTGGCCCTGATGGCAGGCGTAGTGCTGCTGGCCGTCGGCCTGGCGCGACGGCGTTTTTACCGCTCGTCCTTCTTCTGGGAGGAGCCCATTCCTCTTTACTGGCTGGCCGGAGCCCTGGGCGCTCTGGCGTTGGTTTTCTTTTTGGGCTGGGTTATCTATCATCCGGCCTGGGACCGCGCCGTGAGTTGGAGCTTTGAGCGGCCTTTGAACGCCTCGCGGACATTGCGGGCCTTTACGGGCATTGCTCTTGTCCTGCTGGTGTCCTGGCTCTGGCGGACGACCCTGCGGCACAGGCAGCGTCGCAAGAAAAAGAACGCGTTTTCTTCAGCAACGCGGCTCAGGCCGGCGGCGCGAAAATGACCATGCTTTCAGCGCGCAGCACTTCCGGCAGGCGTGCGATCAGTTCTCCCACCTGAGTGGCCGGCGTGGGCGCGCAATGCCGGGCCAGCAGGCGCGCGGCCCGCGCGGCGGCAAGCGCCGCCCGGCAGAGAGGCAGGCCCCCGGCCAGAAATGCCGTAACCAGACCCGTGACCAGATCGCCCGTGCCGCCGATGCACTCCATGGCCGGCACCGAGGGACTCGACACTGTGGCCCTGATTTCTCCGTCGCAGACAATATGATCGGCCCTGCCCTTGACGATAAGGTTGGGCGGGCAGCTGCCGCGCCGCCGCGCCCGTTCCAGCATGCCGGGAATATCCTCTTCCTCGGCCAGCAGAAAGCCCCGTGTGTAGAAAGGGTGGGGCGCTTTTTCATCGGCCAGAAAGGCCAGTTCCCCCAAGTCAGGCGTAAAAAGGTCATAACTGTCGGCATAGCCGCTCATCTTGGCCGCATACATGAAACCCGCGTCGGCCGCCAGCAGCGGCCGGGATTCCAGCGCCTGGATGGCCAGAAGCACGCGGTTGTGCCAATCCAGGTCCGGGAAGAGGTAGTGGAAGGTCAGGCCAGCCAGGCCGTCGGGCCGGCATCCTGTCTGGCTGCCCGGCGCGGCGGCCAGTTTCGGCAGATGCTTTTCCAGCCAGGCATAGGCGGCCCGGCTGCCCGCGCCGGAGCCAGTGTCTCCGGCCAGGAGCAGGCGGGGCGCGGGAAAGCCGCAGGAGGCGCAGGCCAGCAGGGCCGTGGCGGCCAGAGCCGCCGTGCCCCGCCGCACGGGCACGCAGCGACCGCCGGGCAGGGTCAGCGCGTCGCCGTCCACCCGGCTTTCAGCAAAAACGGCGTCCGGGCGTAGCGCGAAATCCGCATCCGGCACGGTACCCACGATCAGCCACATGCGCGTTGCCTCCGTAATTCCTCAAAGGCCTTCTGCAAACTGTAGCAGCAGAGCGTCCGGCCCAGACTCAGTGGGTCCGGCGCTTCAGAAAGACGCAGGCCGCACAGGCTCTGGGCCAGCCAGGGCACGTCCGGACAGCCGCCGCCGGAAATGTTGACGATGCGCTCGTCCGCAGTGTCGATGGTGATTTTCATGTTGGCCGCGCGCACCATCAGCCAGCGGTCCAGGCGCTTGGTCTGGAACAGGGACACAGGCTCCAGCAGCACGTCATGGGCGCTGACCACCTGCTCCGGCGTAATGCCGGACTGCCTGAGCCGTTCCAGCACCGCCGCTTGGCTGAGCAGCGGAAAGACCACCGCCATGTCGCAGCCGGTACGCAGTTGCGGCGGCGGTCCCTTGACCTCCACCGCGAAACCGGCCTCGCGCAGCAGGCGTTCGGCCTGGATCACCTCTCCGGTGTGGGCGAAGATCAGCAGCCCCCGGTCAATGAAGCCCGCTTTAGCCTCTCCGGCGGACCGGGCGCGCAGGGCACGCCGCAGGCATCCGGAAAGCCGGGCGAACCAGGAATGTTGTTTTCCGGGCATATTTCCCCCTTGGCGCGGGGTGTGGATCGCAGATGACGGATTCCCCACCCCACGCCGGAATACAAGCGGGATCAGGCTTTGCTGATGTTCAGCCGAACCGCGCCCTGGTCCTCAGTCCGGGCCTCCACGCTGAAACCGTGATTGCGGGCCGCACGGCTTACATTTTCGCGGCTGGCGTCGTTGTCCACCAGCACGCTGAACGGGCCGTCGGCATTTCCCTTGACGGCGTTCAGAAAGAGCAGGACCGGCTGCGGGCAGGAAAGCCCGCGCGTATCAATAAGAGTGGACATCAGGCACCTCGCTTGCAGTTGTAAAAGCCGATGAACAGGCAGATGATTAGGCCGCTGATGGTGGCGGCCGCCCCGTGCATGCCGATGCCCGCGCCACTGGAAGCCATGCCGAAGTTGTGGGCCATGGCCGTGCCCACGATCAGACCTGTGGCGAACACGGCGGCGTCGTTGTCACCTTCTCCGGCCATGAAGAGCTGGCGGCCGGGGCATCCGCCCGCCAGAGCGAAGGCCAGCCCGGCGGTGACCATGCCCAGGAAGTTCCAGAAATCGTCGGGCTGGGCGATGGGCTGGTTTTCAAAGCCCCAGTGGAAGGAACCTAGGCTCAGGTTGAGCACGAGGGCTGCGGCCAGCATGGCCAGAAAACCCAGGGCCAGATGCCACTGCCTGAAGAGCATCACGTCGCGCAGCGCGCCCATGGTGCAGAAGCGGCTGCGCTGGGCCAGAAAACCCACGATCAGTCCCGCGCCCAGCGAAAGCAGGAAGGGAGCGTGCTGGGAACCGGGTCCCTTGACCGAATAGAAGAGCACGCCGCTCTGGGGCTGGCCCTGGATCTGCGGGTCCATGAGGTAGAGGATCACTAGGGCGAGCATGATGCCGGGCAGGACCAGACCGGAAATTCGGCTCTGGCCTTGGCTGCGGCCCAAGGAAAAGCCTTTGCGGAAGAAGATGACGCCAATGCTCACGCCCGTCACAAGACCGGCCAGGCCGAAGAGTGCGTGGGCATCGCCCCCGCCCAGGCGCAGGATCACGCGCCAAGGGCAGCCCAGAAAAACCAGCGCGCCGATGCCCGCGATGGCCCCGAGCAGAAAACGGATGACGGGCGAGGATCCGCCGCGCGGCTTGTATTCGCCGAAGGCCAGCGCGGCTATGAAAGCCCCGAGCACCATGCCCAGGATTTCCGGGCGCAGATACTGGACCACGGCGGCCCGGTGCAGGCCCACAGCGCCCGCGATATCGCGGTTGAAGCAGACCACGCAGATCCCCATATTGCCCGGATTACCCGAGTATTGAAGCCACATGGCCAGCGCGCCGAAAACCAAACCTGTGACCACAATGCCGGTCGTGGTGGAAAAAATGTTGAAACCCGATTTCATAAAATTCCCCATGGTTATGGGCGCGCACGCGCCCGTTGCGAACGCCGGCCGGTTTGGCTGACCGGCAGCGCGCGGACGGGGATTTCGGAAAATCAGGCCTGCCGGGTGAGGAAAAAGCGCAATCCCCCGCGCCGCCGTCCGCATACACTCCACGCCGTGAAGCTCAGTGCGTTACGTCAGGTCTGGCGTAGGAACATGGCCGTTCTCCTTCTGACAAGAGGTGAAAAAAGTGAAAAAGAGGCGCGCAATGCCCGGGCCACCGGTGCATTCCGGCCTTATTCTCTGCTGAGGCGCACCGCGTCCTCGCCGTCGCGCTCGTCCAGCAGTACGTCCACATGCTCGTGGCGGCTGGTATTGATCTCCCGGCCCACATAGTCGGCGCGGATGGGCAGTTCGCGGTGGCCCCGGTCAATGAGCGCCAGCAGCTCCACAACCCTAGGGCGGCCGTAGTCCAGCAGGGCTTCCAGGGCCGCGCGGATGGTGCGCCCGCTGAACAGCACGTCGTCCACCAGGATGATCACGCGCTCGTCCACGCTGCCGGGAATCTTGGACTGGCCGATGTGCGGCTTGCCCTCAAGGCTGGTCCAGTCGTCGCGGTACAGATTGATGTCCAGTGTGCCCAGCGGCACCGGACCGTTCAGGCGGGCTTCGATCCGCTCAGCCAGCCGCCGGGCCAGATCCGCGCCGCGCCGCTGGATGCCCACCAGCATCACATTTTCGCAACCGGCGTGCCGTTCCAGCACCTGGGAGGCCAGACGGTCCAGAATGCGGGCCATTTCATTTTTTTCCAGCAGCAGGGTTGAACCCATGTCTCCTCCGGTGCGGCGTCAACGCCGCGTGAGGCAATATAGCCGCTTTAGCCGTTCAAGAAAAGCCCTGCCGCTGATTGACAAGCCGTGTTCTTGTCCTTAGATATCTCAAGATTGCAAGTGGGAGGACATATGCTCGAACTGACGGATACCGCCCGCAAAGAGCTGGACGCGTACTTTGCGGATAAGAAAAAGGAAACGATCCGGATTTACTCGGTCAGCGGCTGAGGAGGGCTTCGGCTCGCGTTGGCTCTGGATGAGTCAAATGATCAGGATCAGACTGAGGAACAGGGCGGATTTACCTTCTGTATCAACAAAGACCTGCTGGCCCAGGTGCAGGGGGTTAAAATTGATCTGACCTATATGGGTTTTGCGGTAGAACCTACGATGCCCCTGGCCGCCCCGGACGGCGGCAGCGCATGTGGTTCCTGCCCCAGCGGCTGCGGCGGCAATTAGGAAGCGCTGAGTAACGGTCTTTTTGCTCTCTGCCCGTGTCTGGACTGCCCCGCGCGGACGAGCCTTTCCCGGCAAAGAACAAAAATGGGCGGAATTCACACTTTCCCGTTTGCAAACCGTTCCCCGTGCGGAGCGCCGCCAAAGCGTCCTGTCTTCAGGCACCCGTTTTTCGCGTATGTCGCGGAAACCTTTGACGGCACGCCCCATATGGAGGAAGCATGCTGGAATTGACTGAAAACGCCCGCAAGGAGCTTGAAAGCTATTTTACGGGCAAGGAAAAAGGCATTATCCGTGTTTATCTGGCCCCTGGCGGCTGCGGCGGCCCGCGCTTGGCGCTGGCTCTGGACGCCGTCACCGATGAGGACCAGAGCGAGGAACATGCCGGTTTTACCTTCTGCATGAACAAGGAATTGCTGGCCCAGGTGCACGGCGTTAAAATTGACTTGGGCCATATGGGATTCACTGTGGAACCCACAGTGCCGCTGCCGGAAAGCGGCGGCGGGTGCGGCAGTTGCTGCGGCGGCTGCGGTTCCCACTAGGCCTCAGCCCCCATTAAACCGCTGGCCGCGAAGAGCTGCTTTTTTTCGGACAGCAAGGCGCAACGCGAGAATTGGCGGGAATTGGCTGAAGCTGTATTGGCATAGCGCACTGCGGGGCAAATTTCCGCTTTGTAATGAGGGCTGAGCCTAGGTGACAAAGCAGCAAAAAATGTCCATTGCACCGGCATCGCCGAAAGGCGAAGCCGGTGAGCAAGGCCAGGGAAAAACAGTTTTTTTCCACAGGTCTCGACTGAGAATGACGAATCCGGTATGCCCCTGTGATTTCAAATAGAGGGCGGTCGCAAGGCCGCCCTTTCATTCTTGGCGTAATCCATGCAAAATCTCAGCGCATTGCTTGCGGGCCGGGACGGCCAGCTTTATCTGAAACGCAGCGGCATGGCCACGCGCTGCCGTTTGGCCTGCGAAGCTCTGTCCCAAGGGCGCGGCGCGGTGCTCCTCGCCCGCAACCGGGAGGAATTCCACGCGGCCCGCGCCCTGCTGACGCTTTTTCTGCCTCAGCTTTCTCTGGGTGACATTCCCGTCGGCAAGGCCGTGTGGGAAAGCCCCTGTCTGAGTCTGCCGCCTATGAGCCAGTGGCGGGACAGAGACAGTTGGGCCGCCCGCATGGCCGCGCTGTACGCTTTGGGCCAGGGCGGGCCGCGTTGTGTGGTAGCCGGTGTGGAAAGCGTGCTGTTGCGCTATATGCCGCTGAGCTTTTTTGATGCGCGCACTCTGGACCTGCGGCGCGGCGGCGAGTATTCGCCGGAACTCATCCTGGATCAGGCCGTGGAGTGGGGTTACGAGCGCGTCTCCCTGGTGACTCGCCCCGGCGACATGGCGCGGCGCGGCGACATTCTGGACATTTTCCCGCCCGGCTACGCCAAGCCTGCACGCTTGGAATTTTTCGGCGACTCCATTGAGGGAATGCGCCTCTTTGACGCCGAGAGCCAGCGTTCTCTGCAACATCTTGACGAACTGACCTTGTTGCCCGTGAGTCCGCTGGCTCTGGACAACAAGGGTCTGATGTCGGCCCGCAAGCGCTGCGACCAGTTGCTCAGCGAAGGGCGGATCAGCGAAAACGAGTGCTATTCCTTTAAAAAGGCCCTGGACGGCGGCGGCGCGGGTATTCTGCCCGGCGTGCTCTGGGATGCGCCCAGCCTGCTGGAGGAATGGCTGCCCGCCGACAGCCTCTGGCTGCTGCCCGGTGAGGCGGACAGCGCCGAAGCCCTACGCGACGGGCGTATGGCGCTCAAGGAGAGTCTGGAAGCCGAGGACGCGCCCATGCAGCAGCCTGCGGGGCTGGCCCTGCGCAAGAATTCCCAGCCCGCGCCCTGGCGGAATTTCCAGTGCGCTTTTGACGAACCTCTGGTCATGGGCGTGGAAGAGCGGGGCACGGATTTTCAGGAACGCGCCCTGCACGCCTTCAGCGCCCTGTTTCCCTTGCCCGCAGCGCAGGACAGGCCCTGGCAGCACCTAGCCACCGGGCTCAAGGAATGGCAGAGCCGACGCCGCCAAGTCATTCTGAGTTTTTCCTCCGAGCGGGGTCGGAACAAGTTTCTCAAACTGGCCGAGCAGGAAGGCATCACCCCGGCCTTGCGCTACGCGCCCGAGGCTCATGGCCTATTCGCCCTGGTCTCGCCCTTCCGTTCCGGTGTGGAACTGGTTTGGGACAACAGTCTGGTGCTGGGCGAGGACATCATCTACCCCCGCGCGGAAAAGACGCCGCGCGCCGCCTCGCGGGCCTTCAAGGGCCTGGACAATTTCGACGACCTCAAAAACGGCGACCTGCTGGTCCACCGCGACTACGGCATCGGGCGTTTCGCGGGCCTGCACCATCTGGATCTCAACGAGGCGGCCAACGATTTTCTGCTCATCGAATATTCCGGGCGGGACAAGCTCTATGTCCCCGCCGACCGTCTGGGCCTGATCCAGCGTTTCAAGGGAACCGAGGGCGTGGAACCGGCCCTGGACCGCCTGGGCGGCCCGGCCTGGGCTGCAGGCAAGGAAAAAGCCCGCAAGGCCATTGAAAAAATCGCGGCCGACCTAGTGGAGATGTACGCCTACCGCAAGGTGGCCAAGGGCTTCCGCTACGATCCGCTTGGCGAGCTCTACCACGAATTCGAGGCCACCTTCGGCTTTGAGGAAACCCCGGACCAGGCCAAGGCCATTCAGGACGTGCTGGACGACATGGACAGGGGCGAGCCCATGGACCGTCTGGTCTGCGGCGACGTGGGTTTCGGCAAGACCGAAGTGGCCTTGCGTGCGGCTTTCCGCGCCGCCGCCGAGGGGCGGCAGGTGGCCCTGCTCTGTCCCACCACAGTGCTGGCCGAGCAGCATTACCAGACTTTCCGGGCGCGGATGGCCGGATTCCCGGTCAATGTGGGCATGCTGAGCCGTTTCGTGCCTCGGGCACGGCAAAAGGAAGTGCTCAAGGCCGCCGCCGCCGGACAGATCGACATTCTCATCGGCACCCATCGCATTCTTTCCAGCGACGTGAAACTGCCCAATCTGGCCCTGCTCGTGCTGGATGAGGAGCAACGCTTCGGCGTGCGCCACAAGGAAAAGCTTAAAGCCCTGAAGAAGAATGTGGACGTGCTGACACTGACGGCCACGCCCATTCCGCGCACATTGCAGCTTTCCATGTCCGGCATCCGCGAGCTGTCCATCATCGAAACCGCGCCGCAGGACCGCAAGCCCGTGGCTACGGCGGTGCTGCGCCAAGACGACGATGTGCTGCGCAAGGTCATTGCGCGCGAAATCGAGCGCGAAGGCCAGGTATTCTGGGTTTACAACAGGGTGCAGGGTCTGGGGCGTGTGACGGAATACGTGCGCAAGCTCGCGCCCGATGCCAGGGTGGGCATGGCCCACGGCCAGATGTCCGAGATCGAGCTGGAAACCACCATGCGCGAATTCTGGCACGGCGGGCTGGACGTGCTGGTCTGCACCTCCATTGTGGAGTCGGGCCTGGATTTCCCGCGCGCCAACACCTTGGTGGTAGACCAGGCCCAGATGTTCGGCCTGGGCCAGCTTTATCAGTTGCGGGGCCGCGTGGGCCGCAGCGACCGGCAGGCTTATGCCTTCTTCGTGGTGCCCGACGCCGAGCGCCTCACGGCCGTGGCCGAGGAGCGCCTGCGCATCATCATGGATATGGATTACCTGGGCGCGGGCTTCCAGGTGGCCATGGAAGACCTACGCCTGCGCGGGGCGGGCAATATTCTGGGCGAGGTGCAGTCCGGGCACATGAGCCGGGTGGGGCTGGATCTCTATCTAGAAATGCTTGGGGAGGCCGTGGGTCGCCTCAAGGGCGCGCCTTCGGCCCTGGCGGTGGAAACGGAACTGACTCTGGGCTTGCCTGCGCATATCCCCGCATCGTACATTGACGACGGCCGCGAGCGTCTGCGCTGCTACAAGGCCCTGACCTCCGCCGTGGGCGGCGCGGCCAGAGAAGAGGCAGCGCTGTCCATGCGCGACCGCTTTGGTCCCTTCCCTGCGGAATTGAACAATTTTCTGGCCGTGCTGGATTTCAAGCAATTCCTCACGGAGTTGCAGGTGCAGCGGGCCGACGTGCACCGGGACCACTTGCGCATGTTCTGGCCTGACGGCCAGACCGCCGTACAGCCGGAGCGCATTGTGGAACTGGCGGCCAGGATGCCGGGCGCACGCCTGCATCCCCCGACGGGCCTGACCTTGCCGCTGGCCGGGGAGCTTTCGTTTGGCGAGGGCTTGCAAAAAGTGCGGCTGGCGCTGGAAAACATCCGCGTGTCGGCATCCTAAAAAGACGGCGGACAGCCGGAGGAGCAGTGAGCATGGCGACGCGGGAGGATATCCTCGCTTACGTGAAAAAGACGTTCCGGACCGAGCCGGACTACCCCTGGCGACGGTTTCCGGAGTATGCCGTGCTGCGGCATGAGGGAAACGGCAAGTGGTACGGTCTGATCCTGAATCTGCCCAAAACGCGTCTGGGCATGGAAGGAGAGGGCAACATCGACGTCATCAACCTGAAAAGCGATCATGTGCTGGATATTCTTGTGAACGGCGCGTCAGGCGCATTGCCCGCCTATCATATGAACAAGAAGCACTGGATTACGCTTATGCTGGACGGCGGTTTTCCCGATGGCGAACTGTACAGGCTCATTGGCGAAAGTCACGGGTTGACGCAGTGAAAGACATGATGCGGCGGATAGTTGAAAAGGCGGCAAGACCGCACGCTGCGGGGATATGCTTTGCGCCCCGTTGCGGACTTGTTCCGCTGCTTTGCTGTTGTCTTCTGCTCGCCGCATGCCTGGAGATCCGTCTGCCCGAGGGCGTGGTGGCCACAGTCAACGGCGAACCCATCTACCTGCGTACGGTGCAGACCCTGCTGGACAGCCGTTCCGCCGCGCTGGGCACCCTGCAACGTCCTTCGTTGGAGAATATGAAACGTCAGTACGGCAAGGCTCTGGGCACCCTGATCATCCACGCTCTGGTGCGCCAGGAGCTGGAACGCCGCCAGATTCCCGTGGGCGACACAGCCATAGAGCAGGTCGTGGCCTTGGTGCGCGATGACTACGGCTCCGGCGGCCTTTCCAAATTCCTGACCGACGAATCCCTTGACGAGGCGGGCTGGCAGGCCCTGATGCGCGACCATCTGACCATGCTGACCTTTGAAAAACGGGTGCTGTTGCCCGGCATCCGGGTGCGGATGGATGAAGTGCGCGCCTATTACCAAGAGCATCAGGCGGATTTCCGGCTGCCTGAAACTTTGGATGTCTGCTTTGCCTCCAGCGAAAACCGCGAGGCTTTGGACGCCTTTTGCGCGTCTTTTCCTGTGGGCAGAAAAACGCCGCCCGAAACGCTGCTGGCGCAATGCCTGGAAGTCAGGACCGACGAAGTGCCGCCGCCTTGGACCAAGGAAGTGTCGACTCTCAAGCCCGGAACCTGCCTTCCGGCCCGTCGCCGCAACGGCGTTTGGGAGAGCGTGGGGCTGGTGGGGCGCATGAAGGCCCACAGTCTGGAAATGGCCGACGTCTACCCGCTGATCGAGCATATTCTGCAGGAACAGAAAAAAAGCGCCGCGTTCGAACAATGGCTCGAAGACAGCCTGTCCCGCGCCACGGTCAGGGTTTCGCCTCTGCTCAGGGACGAGTTATTGACGCCGCCTTCAGCCAAACAGGAGGAAAATGAGGACGAAGATGACCATTTCGACATGGTTGACGCCTCGGCGGGAGCTGAGGAACGCTTTGATGCCGGGGCGGCGGGAATTGGCGCCGGATCCGTCAAACCGGAGGGCAATGCGGGCGCGGATCATCCGTCCCGGCGGAACGGCACCGGCGGCAGCGGGCGGCGCTGACTTCGGTCCGGTTGTGGTTGGACGCCCTTAAAATTTTTAGGGGCTATCCTAGGTGTTTAGTCCCTTTGAGTACTGGTATACGTTATAGCCAACTCAGGAGGGAAGATTTA
>APFI01000131.1 GCA_000403945.1 Desulfovibrio sp. Dsv1 | reverse complement strand
CCCCCCCGCCCCTGGCGGATGGAGCGACACCCGCCGACGCTTCATCCGCTGGCGCGATAATGGCGTGCGGGAGCGGCCGTCTGAAATTCCGATTGACGATCCGGACCCCGCATGGCTGATGATCGATGCCGGTCATTGCGGAGTTCACCCACATGCGGCGGACGCGAGAGGAGACCGCCGGGACATGAGCCGCGCAAAGGGGGGCTCAACACAAAATCGCATCTGACCGCGGATGCGCATGACATGCCGGTCAGGGCTTTTGCCACACGGGGCGCGGCAGCGGATCGCGCTCGGGCAATCGCTCCGATTGACGGATTTGCAGCAGAAAGACTTTTGGCGGACAAGGGCCACAACAGGGATGGGATTCTCGCCCGGGCCGAAAGGCGGGTGGAAGCGGCCATTCCTCCTAAGAAAAACCGCAAGGGGCGGCGTGATTGCGACAGGGAGCCTTGCAGGGCCCGATGTCTGATGGAGAACGCGTTCCCTCATTTGAAGCGCTGGCGCGACATTGCGACCCGATACGTGAAAAATGCGGTGTCATTCCTGGTCGCTGTCCGGATCGGATGCATCCTTTTGTGGGCTTCAGTTTCGTGACCACACTATCCAGGACAGCCCCTAAATTTTTTGGATTTTGAATAAAATTATTGACAATTTTCCCCTGCTCATCTACATTTTTGTTTCGTGTTGGGCTGTCGTTCAATTGGCAGGACGGCGGATTCTGGCTCCGTTAATCAAGGTTCGAGTCCTTGCAGCCCAGCCAACATATGCGTCCCCATCGTCTAGTCGGCCCAGGACAACGGCCTTTCACGCCGTCAACAGGGGTTCAAATCCCCTTGGGGACGCCAATTAGGTACAAAGAAGAATGCCAAAGTCCAAAAGACCTTGGCATTCTTTATTTTTTCCAGTATAGTTTCCCAAAGTCCAGCCTCGTCCGCTTGCATCCAATCATTTTATGGGTATATCCGTAGGTAGAAATGTGGTATGACATTTCCGATACCTACATGAATAACCGCGCGGAATCAAAAATATTTTATCTATGTGGGTATCTCTTCGTCCAACGACAGCCAGGGAGTGCCCATGCCTCTTACCGATACCCACATCCGCAGTCTGAAACCCGACGTGAAGCCTCGTAAATATTTCGATGGCGGTGGTCTGTTTCTCTTCATCCCCGCCAACGGAAGCAAACTCTGGAGAATGGCCTACCGTTTTGACGGCAAGAGCAAGCTGCTCAGTTTCGGGGAATATCCCACCGTATCGCTCAAGGACGCTAGAGAACGCCGCGAAGAGGCGAAGCGTATGTTGTCCAGGGGAATAGACCCCTCAGACCATAAACGGCAGTTACGGCAGGCCAGAGCCATCGCGGAACGCGACAGCTTCCAGAATATTGCCAGAGAATGGCATGAAACCCGTATGGCGGAGTTTTCCAAAAAACATCAGGGAACCGTCATGTACCGGCTGGAGACCTACATTTTTCCGGCCATCGGCAAAACGCATATCGCCAAACTTGAGACACGGGACGTTATGGAGGTAGTCAAGCCTCTGGAACAGAGGGGGAACTACGAGACTTCCCGGAGAGTGCTGCAAATCATCAGTCAGGTGTTCCGTTATGCGGTCATCACGGGCAGAGCAAAACACAATGTCGCAGCCGACCTCCGGGGAGCCTTGATGCCGCGAAAGACCGTCCACCGGGCGGCGGTGCTGGAACCGGAGAAAGTCGGTCAGCTTCTGCGAGACATCGACAACTATGAGGGGTATTTTCCTCTGGTCTGTGCTCTGAAGCTGGCTCCGCTGGTCTTCACCCGTCCCACGGAATTGCGGGCCGCTCAATGGTAAGGAATTTGACCATGAGGCCGGGGAATGGCGCATCCCTGCCGAACGCATGAAAATGCGCCGCCAACATCTTGTGCCCCTGTCCCGGCAGGCGATGTCCATTCTTCGGGAACTTCAGAAATACTCCGGGGAGGGGACATACCTTTTCCCCTCCATCCGCACGGAGGAACGGCCCATTTCCGATGCGACCATGCTCAATGCGCTCCGGCGTATGGGCTATCAGAAACACGAGATGAGCGTGCATGGTTTTCGCTCCATCGCGTCCACGCTTCTCAACCACAAGGGCCGTGTTGCCGGTATGGGAAAAGTATGCAATCAGCATGGTTCGC
>APFI01000130.1 GCA_000403945.1 Desulfovibrio sp. Dsv1 | reverse complement strand
GTCATCATGAACAGGGGGCCTTCCCCGCACGGAAGAAGCCTCACTTGCAGGGAGAGGTTCCAGAATTGCCCCTTGTTCATCTGTTAATCCCTGGTATTTGCGCATGTAATTCGATTGCACGATTTTCATGACTTTTTCTGGAATTATGAAATGACTTCTAATGAGTCCTGACCCTAGTATGGCCCCGACGCCTCCCTTCTCCCGGCCCGCGCGGCTGGACCACTGTGGCAAGGATGTGTAAACTGGCATCGTGCGATGGGCGCAAAGGCGGCGCCGCGCGCCGGAGGGGGCATGTCTTTTCTGGTGTATGTCACTGTGCCTGATAAGCGCGAGGCTCTGGCTCTGGCCCGGATGCTGGTGGAAGCCCGGCTGACTGCGGGCGTCAATGTGCTGCCCGGCGCGCGCTCGGTCTATCGCTGGCAGGGCGCAGTGCGCGAGGCTGGGGAATGTCTGCTGCTGGCCCAGGTCAGCCGGGCGGCTTTTGAGGATTTTTGCGCTGCCGTGCGTGACGCGCACAGTTATGAGGTGCCCTGTATCGTTGCTCTGCCCTTGGAGGCCGGACATCAGCCTTTTTTGCGTTGGATTGAGGAAAACAGCCTGCCACCCGTGCCGTAGACACATCCGCAACAGTGAGGTGAACATGTCCATCTATGTTTCCGGTTCCCTGGCCTTTGACCGTATCATGACCTTTCCCGGCAATTTTCAGGATCATATCCTGATGGACAAGCTGCACATGATCAATGTCAGCTTCATGGTGGACGGCATGGACGAGCGGCGCGGCGGCTGCGCGGGCAATATAGCCTATTCCCTGGCGCTGCTCGGCGAAAAACCGGTTGTCGTAGCCGCCGCCGGGCGCGACTTCGTGCCCTATGCCGAGGCATTGGGCAAACTGGGCCTGCCGCTTGACGGCATCCGGCGCGATGCTGACATCTTCACCGCGCTCTGCTACATCACCACGGACATGAACAGCAACCAGATCACCGGCTTTTACCCCGGTGCCATGACCCTGCCCGCCGACTACGCGTTTCCCAGACTTGATCCGGAGCATGACATGGCTATTGTCTCGCCCGGCAATGTGGAGGACATGCGCCGTCTGCCCTCATTCTACAAGGAGAAGGGCATGCCCTACATCTATGATCCCGGCCAGCAGCTGCCCGTGCTTTCCGGCCAGGATCTGCTGGCGGCCATTGAGGGTTCGCTGGCCTGCATCACCAACGACTATGAACTGAACATGATCTGCAAGGCCACAGGCAAAAGCGAGGACGAACTGCTGGGGCGCACGCTCTGGCTGGTGACCACCTTGGGCGCGGAGGGTGCGCTGGTGCGCGGGGCCGACGGCACGGAAGTGCGTATCCCGCCGGTGGCGCCCACGAATGTGACGGACCCCACCGGCGCGGGCGACGCCCATCGTGCCGGTCTGCTCAAAGGCCTCACGCACGGCCTGCTCATGCCCGAGGCCGCCAAACTGGGCTCGGTGAGCGCCAGTTTCGCCTTGGAAAAAATGGGTACCCAGGAACATGCCTATACCCCGGCCCGGTTTCGGGAACGCTATGAGGCCGTGTTCGGGGCTCTGCCGGAAGGGCTGCTGCCGTAACGCTCGTCTCACGGACGTCTTTTCGGTTATCTCTGCGTCAAACCTCACCCCAAAAAGGAGGTCGTTTCCCTTGATATAACACGAAAATCCATCTTGTGACGATGCGCTCCGGTGCAAACGGTTTCAAATGCGGACAAGAAAAATGCTATGCTGTATATTCTGTTGATGCTGGTGGCTGGCTGCATGATCGCCATGCAGTCGCCCATCAACGCTGCCCTGAGCCGCACGGTGGGCGTGCTGGAAAGCAGCCTGATTTCTTTCACGGTCGGGGCGTGCTTTCTGGCCTTGGCCGTGTTTTTTTTCGGGCGGGGCCAGTTGTCGCGCGTGGCGGAAACGCCGCCATGGCAGTGGATCGGCGGCATTCTGGGCGCGGTCATGGTGTTGAACACCGTTATTGCCGTGCCGCGCATCGGCACACTGACTACCGTGCTGGCCATGATTTTCGGCAATCTGGTCATGGCGGCCGTTATCGACAATTTCGGATGGTTCGGCCTGCCGGTGACGCCCTTCGGCTGGCGGCGACTGGCGGGGTTTGCCTTGGTGCTGGCCGGACTGTTGCTGACATTCCGCCGTTGAGCATGCCGCCGGACACTTCGGGAGAGGAAACCATACGGGAGCACCCAGAGGCGGGGTCAGCCCCTGTGCGCTGCCGGACGGCGTCCGGATGGACGCATGCAAGGCGGAATAACTACGGCCGCAGGAACGGTATTTTCTCGGGATATACCGGGTAAGGCATTTTGATTTTGAAATGCCCTGTCGCAGCGCATTGCGCTGCGTGTCGCGAAGCGGCGTGAATTCTGGGGAAAGCAGCGTTTTTCACCAGAGTTCACGCCTTGCAATGGCAACAGTTCAAAGCAAATCTGCTCCAGAACCGTGCACGCACCGAATGGTTCCCGCGCTCAATCTTTCTGGCGAGAGTATGCGCCCCTGTACTCTCAGTTCCGGAACGCGAGGAGCTCGTGGGGAAAATCGTTTCCCCAAAATCATAATCCAAGCCCATCCGGTAACATCAAAAAAGTCTTGATAATAAAGAAGTTAAACTATTTTATCGTCTAGCAATGTACACCAAAAACACTGACATACTCAACCATTTTGAATACAAATTTGAGTACGGAAGGACAAACAAACCGTACTCAAATCTTCAAAATGGGGAGTGTGCAATATGGCTCTAGCCGATTGTATTAGCATAAAACGTCTGGAAATTACGGTCAAGTTTCTTGAGGGTATAAAGCCTACTGACAAGGAAGTCCGGTATACGAATGCGAAAACGCCGGGGCTGACCTTGGCCATAAAGCCCGCCACGAAGCGCAAAAAGGAAGGCTCCAATCTCTGGCGTTTCCGCTACATGCTGAACGGCAAAGCGCAAATGCTTTCCCTTGGCGCTTTTCCGGCTGTCTCCTTGAAAGACGCGCGGGAAAAGGCGCATGAGATACGCAAGCAGATTGACGGCGGCGCGAATCCTTCCGAAGAAAGGAAGGTTGAACGGCAAACCGCTTCGGAATTGACCTTTCAGGCCATTGCGGACGCTTGGTTTGCCGACCGCACGGTGCATAAATGGGAAGAAACGCATGCGGCGAGGAACAAAGCTCGTTTCAGCAACTATATTTATCCGGTGATGAGCAACAAGGATATTACTTGGAGCATTAATGTTTTCAATCATGCCGCGTAGGTCCCGGCTTGCGGCGTGCAGTAACGCTTGGCTAGAAGTCATTTCATAATTCCAGAAAAGGTCATGAAAATCGTGTAATCGAATTACATGAGC
>APFI01000129.1 GCA_000403945.1 Desulfovibrio sp. Dsv1 | reverse complement strand
GTTAATCCCCGGTATTTGCTCATGAAATTCGATTACACGATTTTCATGACCTTTTCTGGAATCATGAAATGACTTCCACATTCACAAGCCAATACCGAAATGCCATGCGCCTGCCCTTGCCGGAAGGGTCGCGCATGCCTATACTGAAAACATGAAGACACAGGCAACACATTTTCGCACCGCTCTTCTGGTGAAGTTCGCGTTTCTACTCTTAACGGCGCTGCTGACCGGGCTGGCGCTAACGGGGTGCGGTCCCAAGGACGTCGGAACGCACTCCTCCTCGAATGAGGAGCATGGCGCGCTGCCGCCTCCGGCGGAACAGATGCGCTATCCCATGACCGGGACCAGCAACACCCAGCGCATGCTCTATTATTACAACCGGCCGGATGTCATGAACTGGCAGGACTTGCGGATCAGCCACTTCAATCGTCTGACCGTCGGCCAGCCCTCGCCCGAAAACCCGGCATACCGGGCCGCGCCCAAACAGCGCAGCCCCTTCCGGCAATAGACGCACATGGATCCCGTCACCCATGCCGCCAGCGGCGCCGTGGCCATGCTGGCCCTGCCGTCCCGCCCCGTTACCCGCTGGGCCGTACCCCTGGCCGCCCTGGCCTCGGTTTCTCCCGATCTGGATCTTGTCTTCGCTTCCACGCCCCTGCAATTTCTGCTGTTGCACCGGGGCATCACGCACTCCCTGGCCGCCATGCCCGTGATCGGCCTGCTGCTGGCTCTCTTCTGTTATCCGCTCTGGCGTGCCTCCACACCGGGGTGCTGGAGTTTCGGCAAGGTCTGGCTACTGGCCTGCGCCATGGTGCTCATGCACATCTGGCTGGATGCAGTGACCACATATGGCACCATGATTTTCCTGCCCTTCTCGCACGAGCGTGTACGGCTCAATGGTGTCTTCATCATCGACCTGCTGCTTACCCTGCCCCTGCTCTGGGCCGTCTGGCGCTGGCGGCACAGGCGCGGGCTCATGCTTCTGGCCCTGGCCTGGGTTTTCGTCTATCCGACCCTGTGCGTGGGGTTCAACGCCCGGCACGCGGCGCAGGCCGAAGCCCGTCTGCAAACCGAAAACCGTCAGGTCAGCCGCCTGACCGTGCTGCCCGACGCGTTTGCGCCTTTTTTCTGGCGAGTGCTGTTTGAAGAGCAAGGCCCGGACGGCATGCGGGTACAGGAGCAAAGCCTAGACGCCCTGGGGCGGCCGCGCGCGCCCGAAACATCACATATGGCCATGCCCGTCGCGCTGATCACGGATCTTTCCCGCCAGTCCGTAACCTGTGAATCATTTTTCCAGTTCACGCTCTTGCCAGTCCTGTCCCCCCTACGGGCCGAAGACGCGCCGAAAACGCCCCCAAGCGTCCAAGGTGCGCAAACTCTTCTGTTTCATGATCTGCGCTTCGGCAGCGGTCTGGCTTTTGTGCGCAGACTCATGGCCCTGCGCCCCCACGCGGATATTCCTTTCCAGCTCATGGTTGAAACCGCTCCGACGGAAGCCGCGGCCGGAGCGGTAAACGGGGAACCGCGCCTGCTGCGCGAGCGTCTGCGCTTTTCAGACAGCAGACATGATTCACACTGGCAGCAGCCGCGCCCCCCCCGCTCCCCCGCCATTGCCGAATGGCTGGTGGGGCTGCGCTGAGAAGCGGGCTGGAAATCGTGACCGCCTCCCGGCTGCTTGCGCCCGGCCCCTACTTGCAGTATGTGCCGAGGACCAGTCCATGAGCTCGGCTTCATTGTTAATATTGACAAAAATTATGGCATCTCAGCAAGGATTCGTAATATGGAATGCACGTTTTCACATCTGGACGTCCAGGGCAACGTGACCATGGTGGATGTGGGAGACAAGATTCCCGGCAAACGCGTGGCCATTGCCGAGGCTGTGGTGGAACTGGCCCCGGCCACCCTGGAGCTGCTCAAAAAATCGGCCCTGCCCAAGGGCGACGTGCTGGCCTGCGCCAAAATCGGCGGCATCATGGCAGCCAAACGCACCAGCCAGCTAATCCCGCTCTGCCACAGCCTGAATCTGAGCTACGCGGACATCCGCTTTGAAATACGCGACATGCCGCCACAGGTGCGCATTGAGGCCGAAGCCCGCACCGTAGGCAACACCGGCGTGGAAATGGAAGCCATTGTGGCGGTCCAGAGTGCCGCAGCCATCATCTACGACATGTGCAAGGCCGTACAGCGCGGCATCGTCATCAGCCGAGTGCGGCTGCTGCACAAGAGCGGCGGCAAAAGCGGAGAATTCAATGTTTCGGAGCTGCCCGCATGATTGCGCCGCACATTGATCCCGTCGCCATTTCCATCGGCAGTCTCCAGTTGCGCTGGTACGGCCTCATGTATCTCATCGGCTTTGCCGTGGGCTGGGGTCTGGGCCGCTGGCGGGTGTCACGCCCCGGTTCGGGTTGGCGGCCCGCCGATGTGGATGACCTGCTGACCTGTGTCATGCTGGGCATCATCCTTGGCGGCCGTCTGGGCTATGTGCTCTTTTACGATCTGTCGGCCTATATTCATGACCCCATGGAAATCCTGCGCATCTGGAACGGCGGCATGTCCTTCCACGGCGGTCTGCTGGGCGTGCTCGGGGCCTTCTGGTACTTCGCGCGCAGCCGCAAGAAGTCCTTTCTGGAGGTTTCGGATTTTGTGGCTCCGCTGGTGCCGCAGGGCCTTTTCTTCGGACGTCTGGGCAACTTCATCAACGGCGAGCTCTGGGGCAAGGTCAGCGACGCGTCCTGGGCCATGGTCTTTCCCGGCGGCGGCCCGTACCCGCGCCACCCTTCCCAGCTCTATGAAGCCCTGCTGGAAGGCCTGGTGTTGTTCATGGTGGTCTGGATGTATTCCGGCAAACCGCGCAAGTCCGGCGCGGTGTCCGGCATGTTCGCCGTAGGCTACGGACTGTTCCGCCTCATGGTGGAATTCGTGCGCGTGCCTGACGCCCAACTGGGATATTTGGCCTTCGGCTGGCTGACCATGGGCCAAGTGCTCTGCCTGCCCCTGCTCCTGGCCGGACTGTGGCTGCTCCTGCGCAGAGACGTCACGCCGGACGGACATGAACGGATATAGTTGACAGGTGCAGGCTTTTTTGTAAGGATACTTGTCTTTATATACGTTTTTTACGGAGGCTCCATGGCTAAAGAAGGGTCCATAGAAGTTGACGGTGTGGTGCAGGAAGCCCTGCCCAACGCCATGTTTCGCGTGGAACTGGAAAACGGCCACGAAGTGCTGGCCCATATTTCCGGTAAAATGCGCAAATTCTATATCCGCATCCTGCCCGGCGACCACGTCAAGGTGGAACTTTCTCCTTACGATCTCACACGCGGCCGCATCACCTATCGCATGAAGTAAAACACCGGACGCGGCACTTCTTCCTTCCCCATTTTTCCCCAGCTCTTACGCCGGATTCCGTCAGTGCGCCCGCAACACGACACCAGCGTCTTGTTTCTCCCTAGAACAGTCCAGCCCAATGCAGGACGCCCACACAGAGCAAGGCCCAAAGTCCGGCCAGCACGTCGTCCAGCATGACCCCGAGGCCGTCCGGCAACCAGTTTTCAGAAGGGCGCACTGGCCAGGGCTTGACGATATCGAAAACACGAAAAAAGACAAAAGCTGCGATCACCAGCCAGAAACCCGGTTCGGCAAAGGGCAACAGCACCAGCCAGACGCCCACCAGCTCGTCGACAACCACCTCGCCGGGGTCCTTGCGACCCAGCAGCTTTTCCGCACGCGTGGCGGCCAGCGCGCCCAGCACGAAGAGCAGCAGCAGGGCCAGTGCCCGCCCGCCCATGCCAAAAGGCAAAAAAAGAAAAGGGGCCAGCAGGCATGCCAAGGCCGTGCCCCAGGTGCCCGGGGCCCTGGGGGCCAGACCGGCAACGCCCAGGCGGCAAAACGCCAATACGCACGCATCCCGGAAACGCATAGTTTCTCCAGTTCAGTTTAGGACAGGACCGCCATAACGGCCTGCTGCTCCGCATATACCCGCTTTCCGGCGGCAAGACCAGTCGCCGTATTGCCTAATGCCGAGCTTTAACATATAAGACCCGGCAGATTGAGGCCGCTATGGATAAAAATCGCAGTGAAATTTTCGGGCAGTTCAGCTACGACGAAAGTCTGACCTACGAAAAACTGCTGGACGTGGAAAGTGCGCTAACCGCCAACCTGGAAGCCCTGCTGCGGCTGGTCGGCGCGGTGCACTTGGATTTTACGCCGCTGGGCGATACGCTGATGTGTCAGTGCGCCCTTGAGGCGCACAAGCTCCATGTCTATCGTAAAATCGCGCAAGAGGCGGCGGCCCTGCTGCCACACGGTGTCACGGGACGTCTGCTCTGTGTGGACAAAAGTCTGGCCGCCCTGCATGTCTACTGGATTCAGCCCGGCCAGTGGCAGGAAGAAGAGGCCCCTGTGCCTGTCAACCCGCCTCCGGGGCTAAAAATCTGGCATGTGCCTGCCGCCCCTGCTGCGGCGGAATCAGCGGATGCTACGGGAAATGAGAACTGAAGGTCGGCGCACTGAAGCCTGCGACGACCCGACTTGCTGCTGCAACAATGCCCGGATGGTGGAATTGGCAGACACAAGGGACTTAAAATCCCTGGCCGTTACGGTGTGCGGGTTCAAGTCCCGCTCCGGGTACCAACTAATTTTTCAACGATATTCGAGAAAGTTTGCAACGCCTTGAGCCAAGTGGACTTTTTCATTTTCAGGGTTCGTTCATATCCACTAAGGTTCGTTGACAACCACGAAAAAAGGGGCAAGAATGGGGGCAAGTGGTGGCGTATCAAGTACCGTTTTGCCGGAAAAGAAAAGCGACTTTCCCTTGGCGTGTATCCCGCCGTGGGCCTGAAGGAAGCGCGTGGCCGGACGGCGGAGATCAAGGACATGCTGCGGCAGGGGCTTGACCCCGGAGAGGAACGCAAGGCCGCCAGGGCCGTGGCCGTGGAGCTCGCCAGGGGGCAAACCTTCGAGGCT
>APFI01000128.1 GCA_000403945.1 Desulfovibrio sp. Dsv1 | reverse complement strand
GGCAAAAAATGCCCTGCGTGGAGTTCCGGGCACCAGAAACATATCCTGCATCGCCTGGAAAAACAGCTATTCCCCTATCTGGGCAAAGCGCCGCTTGCGGACCTGGAGGCGGCGGACTTCCTCGCGGCAATCCGGAAAGCCGAAGCGCGGGGGGCTATTGAGATGGCGCACAGACTGGCGCAACTCTGCGGACAGGTGACGCGCTACGCCCGCATTTCCGGCATTGTGAAGCATGATGCGGCGGCGGGGCTGACAGAGGCCCTTGCCAGCGCGGATTTGTACCAGAAAGCTGTGTCTCGTGCGGGAATACCACTGTTATATGCGCATTGGGAAGGTTTTATAAAAAAGATTAGCCAAACTTTTCTGGAGTGCCTTGCCAATGAAGATATTCGGCAAGCTCCGTGATATGTAATTGCCGCGCATCTAGCCAAGATGAATGGCAACCCTTCAGCTACGCATAGCAAATTTGATAGTGCCCATGAATACCCCAGTTGTATTTCAGACGGCGCGAAAATTTTCGCCTTAATACACGAAATTATCAACACAGAATCAAACCTAAACTCAAGGAACCTTAAGAAAATAGCCGACTCTGCAGGGGTAAGCTTTGGTGAATTTGAAACGGGGCTACAGCTTGTTGATCGAAGCCTTGTGTCTGAAAGGCATGCAAGCGCTCACGGCGAAGGCCGGAAACTTACAGAAAAAAATTTTTAGATTTCGAAAAAAAAGTCACCCTACTGATGGATATATTAAAAATATACTATTGACTCAACATGTTACGCAAACGGGTTTCATAATGATGGCGAACGGCACACTTGCCTTAAGCTTATGTGTTAACATAATACTATATTTGTACCCTTAACGAAAGGTCTGTCTCTTTTTTTTCTGCAATTTTATTGTAATGATTAATCATCCGCTCTATTTCTTCTCCCTGTGCATTTTCAGCAAAATCACTCCACTCCAAAATATTAGTGGCGATAAATTGCTCAGCTGGCCGGCGCGGTCATGACGGCATGGTGGATTCGGGATGTCGGAAACACTTCCGGGTCGAACACGGCAACCACGAGTTTGCCGGCAGGCGCTCTCGCATCAACGGGCTCGAAAGCCCCTGGGCCTTCGCCAAAACGCGGCATGCACGTTTCCGTGGCATCCACAGGCATATGTTTTACTTCCACCTGAAAAAATGCGAATTTCGGTTTAGCCATCGCCAGGAGGATGCCTGTCAGATGTTCCTCAAAATGCCCAGACAACCACCTCTCAGCCAGTCATGACCAAAATTCAATTGTTTCCCGTGAGATAGAATATAGTATGCAGCCCGTCACCGTCATCGGCATTGACCCCGGTTCCCAGCGCACGGGCTGGGGCGTGGTGCGCGAAATTTCCGGAGTTCTTCATCTGGTGGACTGCGGCGTGGTGCGTACCGCCTCGACGGGCAGGGAATTTTCCGACCGGCTTGCGCGCATTTACCACGATCTGGCCAAGGCGCTCGCGCGCTGCAAGCCCGACGAGGCGGCCATTGAGCAGGTCTTCACCGCCAAAAACGCGGCCAGCGCGCTCAAGCTGGGCCAGGCCAGGGGCGTGGCCGTGGCGGTCTGCGCGGCCTGCGGCCTGAACATCAGCGACTATGAGCCGACACTGGTCAAAAAATCCCTGGTGGGCACGGGCCGGGCGGGAAAAGAGCAGGTGGCCTTCATGGTCAGGCGCCTGCTCAATGTTCGCGAGGCGAACTGGGCCCTGGACACCTCGGACGCCTTGGCCGTGGCCGTCTGCCACCTGAGCATGCGACGCTTCGCCGCCCTCACCTGGCGCTGACAACGAAAGGCGAAAAAAAACACAGGATGCGGTTCGAAGAGGAACCACATCCCGCGCGATGAAAAAAATAGCAGAACGCGCGAGACAGGGCTTTCGTTAAGGGTACAAATATAGTATTATGTTAACACATAAGCTTAAGGCAAGTGTGCCGT
>APFI01000127.1 GCA_000403945.1 Desulfovibrio sp. Dsv1 | reverse complement strand
GATCGGGCGCTGGCCTATCGGGCCAGCCGCGAGAGCCGGGCCATGCTGCACGACTGGCGCAATCATGTTATATCATCCCTGCGGAGGAAAGATATGGATATGGAAACAAGGCCCAATTGCCCCAAGTGTCATGCCGGCGCGGCATACCGGAGCGGAAAGGTTCTGGGAAGGCAAAGGTATCGTTGCAGGGATTGCGGATTCCAATTTACCAGAACCACTCCACGGGGCCGTCCGGCAAATGAAAAAGCTCTCGCTGTCACGCTTTATACAATGGGTCTGTCCCTGTCCGCCATTGCCCGGCTGTTTCATGTTTCACCCCCCGCTGTTTTTCGCTGGGTGCGAAATTTTGCGGAACGTGCTTATGAAAAGCCTGAACCTGGCGATGTGGTCATCGTTGAGTCTGATGAAATGTGGCGCTTTCTGAAATCAAAAAAAACAAGCCCTGGATATGGAAAGCCCGTTGTCGTGGTACCGGTCAACTCATTGACCGGGAATGTGGAGGGCGTGATCAGGCTGCTCCCCGCAGATTGACGGAGCGTTTGCAAAAGCGGAATGCCCGGTGTTACTGTATGGACAAATGGAAGGTTTATCCTTTTGGAAACAGCTGGATATCGCCGGTTTCTTCCACGATGCGGCAGACAAGACAATGGCAATCATCAGCGCGGCGGCGCCAGAGGCCGGTGAGATTTTTTTCAGCGGTTCCGGCCTGGCCGACGCCCTCGCGCCCGTTGCGCTTAATGGGATGACCTTCGATGAGATGGCCCTGGCTGCCGGTTTTCGTTCCAGGTCTTCCACTTTTCACCACTGTCAGGGAGTCCGGGCAATTTCAGCGGAATCAGCCATGAAATATCATCACGCTTTCGGCATCCCGCTTTCCGAGCTTCGTCCCGACCTCTGGCCCCCGCCACCCGAACCCGATCCGAAGGATACAGGCAATGGCTGATGTTCCCGAAAGCATGACTTTCAACCAGAATTTCAAGGTCACACCGCTTGTTGGCAAGGCCATTCGCGAGGATGCCGCCGAGGCTGGCCAGACAACAAGCGAATTCCTGCGCGGCGCGGCCTATTTTTGGGGACAACTTGTGCGGGAATGCCCCGCCGTCACTCACCTGAATCGGCCGGAGCTGGCGGAACTTGCGGCACGTCCCAGGAACGCACGCTCAGCAGCACATAGTCCAGAACAGCAAGGGCCGGGGTGCGAACCCCGGCCCTTGCTTCACCTCGTCCATAAGGAATTTTCGTATCAGCCGATTCAGGTTCTGTCGGCAGCCCGGAAAGATGGCCGAAAGCCGTTTTTCCACCCGCCAGTCCTCAAGGCAGTTGAACAGATTGAAGGTGATGGCATCCATGTTCGCCGCCTTCATTTCAACGAAGTCCGCATACCGGATATGGGCAGCTTCGTGATCCACAAAGCCGCGAGCCTTTGCCAGCAATTCCTCATCGCAGTCCAGCGGCAGGGCCGGGATATGGATGATTTTTCCATCCGTGCAAGCCTCGCTGCCGCCGATGCATACCTGTACACCGTACTGGTCGCCCAAAACGGAGGCCAGCAGCGGCAGGCAGTTGAGAATATCTTTTTGCGTAATCATAGCGCTCCCAACGAAAAAGCCCGGCACGAACCGAGCTTTAATGTATAGTATTGTGATTGGACCGGATCAGGACAGCATTTCCCGCAGTTCTTTCACCATGCAAGTAAAACGCTTCTGTACGGGCAGCTCCAGCCAGCGCAGAATAGCGGCATACAGCGTGGCGGAATCAGCCTTGATGGCATGGCCGTTGATTTTCAGGAATACCGAGCAGGCGGCAAAGGCCGTACGTTTGTTGCCATCCAGAAAGGGATGATTAATGAGCAAACTCTCCATGAGGGCGCATGCCTCTTCGACTATATCCTTATAATAGCCGCTCTGCGGTCGATAGATCGCTGACTCTAGGCCGCCCATATCGCGTACGCCTTCAATGCCGCCATACCGTTGTATCAAAATGGCATGCATTCCCAGAACATCGGCTACAGTCAGATAGTCCTTCATTTGGCGAGTGCCTGGTAAAGAGCGGCATGCTCGGCCATACTGACTTCAAGGGCATCCAGCACATGCCGACGGGGACGGGGGCGTTCCCGCCGCTCCAGATATTGCCGGACGGCATCTTCAAGTAGGCATTGCAGATGCTTGCCGTCCGCCTTGGCTGCGGCCTTCATACTTTTCAGCAGATCCGGGGGAAGCTGACTGGCGAACTTCACACGTTCAGATTTTTCAGACTGTTGGGTCATACTGCCTCCTTAGTTCAGGATCGGTACCAAAGAAAAATCTGTCAAGAAATTTCTTGATATTACCATAATCCCATGCTGGGGATTTCAGGGTTGGGCGTAGCGGGCAGGATGTCCGGCAAAATCGGAGCGTCATCCGGGCTGTCCACGTTATCCTCCTGTCCATCCACGATGTTGTCCGCACCGGACGGTTCTCCGGACGTGGTTGATCCGGCTCCGGCCAGCAAGGCGTCCAGTACCGTAGCCGGACCGTAGCCTTCAATGAGCTTCTGGGCATGCAGCACCAGGCTGCCGCTGTCCCGCAGCAGACAGACCAGACCTTGCAACATGAGCAGATCCGGGCCCGTGATATTCCCTTTGACCGGAATGCGTTTCAGCGCGGTCTGGATGATGTCCGCCACCGGGGCCACATGCGGTTCCACAAAGGACAGGCCGGTGAGCTTGCCGTGCAGGGTCCGCAACGGAGAAAGCGCCTTGTGAGTCACTTCGGTCTTGCCCTCGTAGCCCCTCCGCCAGATTTCATCGGCGGAACGGGCCACCTCGCCGAACAGCGTGCCGCCCAGACCGGTCACCTCCTCGGCCAGCCCGGCCTCGGTAACGGCGGTCTGGTTTTCGTGAGCAGCCAGAGGAGCCACCTTATACAGCTGCCAGCGGAAACCCATACGAGCGCGCACATAGTCCGAGCCCACCACGGAATTGCGGATGATGCCCGCCCACTGCTTGTGTTTGGCGATCCAGGTTTTCCTTTCCAAGCACTGATCGTAGTCGGCGAGAAAGTCCGCCTTGGCCTTGAGGAATGCATCACGGATGCGTATCAGCTCCTCCACGATGGCCCCGGCTTTCTCTTCCGGGATGGCCCAGCCGGACATGAAGCGGACACCGTGGCGATCCAGATAGTTGAAGGCACGGGCCTTGAGCGCCCCGAAGATACGCAGGCATTCCGGGTCGGCAATGCGTTTGGAGCCCAGAGATGCCAGATCTTCCGGGGGCAGTTCAGCGCCGCCCAGATCTTCGGGCGTCATTTTCTTTCTGGCCGACCACAGGCTGATGTCCAGATTCAAGGCCAGCAGGCTGTCCAGAATACGGATGTCGGATTGAATGGCGGTCATGATTTTCTCCTTGCGGTTACAGTGAACTTTTTTCGGGAATGATGTGGTAGCCCTCGCGCAGCTTTTGTCCCGCGCGAAGCGCCAGTTCGTGGAAAGGATTGTTCCGCCGGCAATCTTTGGCCTCGTAGAAACGTTGTTGCCCCTTGCTGCCTGTGCGTCCGAATTGCAGCGTCATGTCTTCAGAGCGCGCCTGCCCCATCCAGTCTTTGCTGGCGGAACCTCCATCTGGCGTCCGATAGGTCTTGCGGAGGTAGACGGCGGGATTCGCGGTTGCCGGCAGATTCGCCAGTTTCGCTGTCAGAAAACGTATTCCGTTGGTCCCGGTGAGACTTTCATCCCCAGGCGTACCTGTTTCCGGTTCCTTTCCATGCTCCGGGAACATGCGTTGCGCCAGTCGTGCAGCATGGCCCGGCTCTCGCGGCTGGCCCGATAGGCCAGCGCCCGATCCAGGGCATAGGTCACGGGCTGGATGCCCTGCCTCGCCAGAGGCTGGAATCGCACGGTCAGATCGCCCCGGCGCAGCAGGCCGCGCGTGGAAAAGGTGACTTCAATACTGTTGGTCAATGAGGATGAGGAAGACTCTCCCATGAAGAGCTTGCGCACTTCATTGGCGTAATCCACCATCGTCTTGCACAACTTTTTGGGCAGACCCGGAAAACGCTGATGAAGCAGCTTTTCTTCCACCGCAGGCTCAGGGTAGCCGACTTCGCAGAGGATAAATCTGTCGGCAAAGGCCAAATTTTGACGCTGGGCGCCTTGGTACAGGCCGGTTTCATCACCGCCGCCGTTGGTGTTGGCCGTGGCCGCGAAACGGAACAGCTGATCCAGTCCGGCGTGCCGGAAAGGTGGCAAGCCAATTTGAGGGCGACATCCATTTCCTTGATCTCGACATTCAGAGCCGAGCGATTTTGCTTGAGGTTTTCCAGGAGGGTGAGCGCGGGTTGCCATTGTGGTTGGTAGTCGCCCTGCGGGAACTTGGGGCAGTCAGTGTTACATTGGCAGCAAACGCACAGGGGATAAAAACCCTGAGCGTGCTGCGCGTCATCCAGCATGCATTCGCCATGTCTGATGGCTTGAAGTATCATCCAGAACTCGCGGGCCGTGGACAGCACCCGTTTCAGCGTTTCGGCTTCACAAACGTAAGGGCCGAACGCTCTGGCCTCTTTCATGGAGAGGCAGAGCAGCCAGCCTTCCAGCGACACGCCGCACGCGGAAACCGGAAGCGTCGGCCCCAGACGCTCGCGACAGAGCTGCGGAAAGGTCAGATTTTCATACAGAAGCGTACCGTTCTGTCCCATCCGTCTATTCCAGCGTAACGAATTGTAATGCTGTTCCCTTCAGGCATTGATAATCCTCCTTGACTTTTTGTTTTTAAACGGCAACCGATGATTGTTATTCACGTTCTTTTGTTTCAGCGCAGGGAGCCCGGTTTACACCGGGCTCCCTGCATGCTTTTCTTTGCGCTGTCTTGCTTGCATTACGCCGTATCGGCATATTTCCACCAGACCTTGCGTTGCGCGTTCCAGCGAAAGCCCGCACCGGAGAGAATTTCTTTCCGGCTCTGGGTATTGCCCGTGGCAATGATGCAGTCCCGTCCGTCCTGGGCTGTCACGATTTGGTATGCGATTCCCTCCAGTTGCGGCAGTTTTTCAAACTTCGCTGCCAAGTCTTCTGAAGCGTTAACATTATCACCGCCTTTGAAATATTACGATTTTGCGCTTTTAGCGTTTGATGCCTGTTTGCGGCCCGTTTCACGCGAGGCTCCGATTTTTGCCCGGATTTAGCTCCCTCGCCGTCGTCATCCTCGGTCACCATGCTCAACATGGTGGTCAGGGCGTACCTTCTTGCGTAGGTGATGGCTGATCCCATGCCCTGCGGGTCAGCTTTGGGCATGGGTACAACGGCCAGCGAGCTTTGCCACTGTCCAGACTCCGCATGAGTGAGCTTGGTCACGAGACCGAGGCAGCCCGGCGTGTCCACCGGCACCGGGTACTGGCAGAGCCAGATGCCGTTATCGAGAAGAGCGTCACGGCACACGGCCATGACGCTCTTCAAACTGGTGTACCTGGATTTGGTGAAGGAGTTTTCAGCGTCTTTGGGAATAGGTTGAAGTTGTCGCTGCACATTGAGCAGGGCTTTTGCCAATTCCGTGATGTCCTGGGATTAATACACAGAGTCCATATATCCTCCTGAAGTTATCACCATAAACCAAAAGTCAAAGTCTCCGCATGTAAGACGGAGACTTTTGCAGAATTATCATATCTGTTCAAAAGGATAATATATTTGTGACCGACGTTGACTGACGCAGAAAATCATGAGCGCATGAGCTGAATAATTTTTTCTGCCATCAGTACAACCTCTCGCTTGGTGCAAAGGTCAATGGAGTTAAAGACAACTGAAGGGCCGACAGGGTTTGTCCGTTCCCGCTCTTCCTGAGTCTGAAATAGCTCTGCAACCGGGCATTCGAGGAGTTCCGCCATTTGCTCCAGGCGAGGGAAGCGGGGGGCAACCAGCCCACGCTCTATGCGGGAGAGGGAATCCGCCCCTATCCCCATCCTCTCGGCAAACTCCGACTGATTCCACCCCTTGAGTCTACGCCGAGCGGTGATATTCGCTCCAACAATCGTAGCCAGTCGTTGCTTTTTCCGTTCCGCCACGTTTTCCGCTGTTCCTGTCCTTTTCGGAGCTCCGGCGAACTCTTCCTGATACATTTTCCATGCTCCCCGATTGACGAAACTCACCGGCTCCGGGACAATCTTTCCCAGGTCATCCGGGTAGTTTCCTTCCTCAAACTTCCCCAGCCTTTTGCACAACCTTCCCATGCTGAACGCTCGGTCTACGGAGGATATCCTCACGGCCTTTTCCCCCACAAAAATGATAGCCCCGGAGCCTTTTTTCTCGAAACGCAAACCGACTTCCGCCAGTTTTTCGTGCAGCTCTGCCCACGATTGCGCGTCTTAGCGGGGAGTTTTCGTTCCTATAACGCGCCCGGATCCGTCATGACCGGTTCCGGGTGGGGGGAGCACGCCCGCCCCCTCCCCTTCTGCCGGAACATGAACGGAGCAGGGACCTTCCGGCCGCCGCCGGGGAAAATCCGCTCAGCGCGCAAAACGCAAGTCCCGCGCAGCCGGACACCCCACAAGAAACGTTGCGGAAGTCACCGCCCTGTTCACGGCTTTTCCCATAACATAGGCAGCCAGCGTGCCGACGGCGTCGAGGTTCGCCCGCATCCCTCCCGCCGACAGCGCGTATATCGTATCGCCGTCGGCCGTCGTGTGGACGGGGCGTATCGTCCTTGCCAGTCCGTTCTGGGCCATTGCGGCTATTTTACTCAGCTGCGCCTTGCCGAAGGCGGCATTGGTCATGACCGCGCCGATCGTGGTATTGCCCGTAAAAAGATTGTCCGCACGGGTCTCGCAGGTACGGAAAAGCGCGGCTTCGCTGTCGGCAAAGCCGTCGAGCCCCGGTGTAAGCATGCCGGCGAGCCGCCGCCCCGAATCCATGTCGAAGATATCGCCGAGGGCATTGACCGCCACCACGGCGCCTATCCGGAGCTCTCCCGCCTGCACGGCATAACATCCCAGGCCGGCTTTCATCATGGTGGAAACGCCGTTGAGCTTGCCCACCGTACACCCGACGCCCGCTCCTGTGCAGCCGCTGACGGCCCGCCTGCCAGCGGCGTCGAGACAGGCCTGATAGGCCATTCCCGCATCCGGCCTGGCCGCCGGATCTCCTATCTCCAGATCGTACAGGCAAGAGGCGCAGACTAGGGGGACCCGCGCGAAGCCCGTATCGAACCCCCGGCCGCGCTCTTCAAGAAACTGCATCACTCCGTCGGCCGCACGAAGGCCAAACGCGCTTCCCCCTCCGAGCAGAACCGCATGGATACGTTCACAGCTGGCCAGAGGAGACAGAAGCTCCGCCTCCCTTGAAGCGGGCCCGCCGCCACGAACGTCGACCCCGGCGGCCATATCGCCTTCCGCCAGAATGACCGTACACCCCGTAACGCCTTTACAGTCTCCGGCGTGCCCTATGCAAAATCCTGAAATATCGGAAACAGCTATCTCGTGCAGCATGTACTCTCCCCTCCCTGCTCATCAAACATTTTTTTGCGGTCTGCAACCTTCCCCTTCCGGGAGGGCCATCCGCACTGCCCCGTCCTCCGGCTATGCAACAAGCCGGGGCCGGGTCGCGTCCGTGGATGGAAACGGTTCCGCAACAAAAGCCCCACCCTATGCCGCAAAGCCGGGAAAACACATTTCAACCACCTGAAATCCATCATTTAAAGGCTTCGCCTTTTTGGAACTCCCCGCTTAGCGGGGAGTTTTCGTGCCTACAAAAAAATGACACTTGCCTCATAAAGACACAAGCGGTAGTATATATTACTGGATATACAATTACATCAGCTTGTCGTCATCTTTTTTGATCTGGTCAATAAATGCCTGCAACGACTCCACATGGTATGCGGAAAGTGTCAGTTTCCGCAGGGTGTTTGAATCAGATGAACTTGCAATATAGGAAGTTACGGATTGGGGAGCGTTCAAAAACGAGTTTCCAACAGATCCCGCAAGACCAGTCATATTCCCTTCATCTGGCCTCACCAATTATTACCCCTTGCTTAATATATTCACTTTTCCACTGAGCGGCACGTTCTTCCAACATGGCGTCAACCTCCCGCAAGTCTTGAAATTCGGGAATTTCTTCTGTTATTCCAGAGCGTTTAAGGACAACACGGCCCAACCATATTGTAAACGCCCGACGCAAAATCAGGTATTCAGGCCCATGAAGTCGGCTTATCAACTCCTTGACTATCTGCCGGACCTGTTCCGGTTCCTGCGCTCGTTCCAGTCTCAGGAGCTGCGCGACCAGGCCCTTGCTTTTGTCCAGTTCATCTCCTGACACTCGACTTTCGTCCAACAAAAAATGCCGGTGCTGGGAACGATAAAATTTCAGACTCTCCGGCATGGGAGCGAACAATGCCACCCCCTCCTGCGGAGCTTTCCATGTCTTGCCTCCATTGTATATAACAATGGGGAACACCAGCGACAAGCCCTCATTTTCGCGGAAATTTCCAGTTTTGACGAGATCGGGCAGCAACAGTGTCGTGCAGGACAGCATTCTCAACGCCATCCAGTGATCGGGCGTGCCCTGGAACTCCAAGTGCGCGACGATGGCTGGAACGAAACAATGTTCAGGTATTGTCGCTCGGCGTTGGCAGAGGTTTGGGATTGCGTTGGAATTATAGTGCTGTTATGGCAGCGATAGAAGGAGCAATACTTGATCCTTCCCGCAAGGAAGAGAAAAGGCCTTCACGTCCACCCCTCCACCGCCGCCCCCTTGTGGGGAGGAGTCTTGATGAGCAACTTGCAGTGCTCAAATCAGATACGCTACAGTGACGCCAGGACTGTCGGAGAGCGGTATGGCAATCAGAAAAAGGCACGGAGCCAATGGGCTGGCGTATCAGGTTTACTGGAAAAATCCCTTCACGGGCAGGCAACAATGCAAAACTTTTGGCTCTTTGGCGGAAGCAAGAAAGCACGATTCCCTTATCAGGCACAAGCTGAAATTTGAGCAGGATGACTTGCGCCCTTCTGCCGTGATGCGGGACGGGGAGAAACGGACTCTGGAAGATGCCGTATTTCTTTTCCTGAAAGACAAGCGCTTCCCCGATGTCAACACCAAAAAGTTCCTTGTTGCCGTCAGGCGTCCGCTGGAATTGTTCGGCCATATCCGTCTGGCAGACATTGACAGGGAAGCCTGGGAAAACATCACCAGGCAGCTTCGATCCTCACCAAAGGCACGCGGGGAAGGTCTGCTGTCAGATGCTTTCGTTCATGGCATCCTGAGCAAACTCCGGGCAGTTATCCGATGGACACACAGCCGTGGAATGCCGGAAGTGCTCCCTCCCCTCCCCTCCCCGTCCCCGCGCCCAATTACGACAAAACGGTCCCACCTGATCCGGAAGAGGTGGAGTTGCTGTTCAAGGTGTCACCTCCCCACCTCAAGCGGGTGATTATCCCTGGCGGCTTTCCCGGGTTGCGGGTTGGGGGATCTGAGCTTTTGGCGCTCAAGTGGAAAAACGTCGATCTTTCGCGGGGAGTAGTTCTCGTTGACACAAGCAAGAAGAATCGACAGTCACCCTGGCGTGAAGTGCCGATTCATCAGGAACTCCTGAAGCTCTTCCGGGAGTGGCTTGAAGAAGACGCTTCCCAGGGCATCGAGCACGTCGTTTCGTATGAAGGGGAACCTGTCACGTCCATCAGGCGGTCGTGGACTACCGCCCTGAAAAACGCCGGGATTGAGCGGAGAATCAGACCGTATGACCTGAGGCACGCTTGTGCCTCCCGGCTTATTGCGCGGGGGACGGATGTTGGGACGGTAGCGAAGCTCCCTGGCCATTCCTCCCCGCAGATGGTCTACCAGCACTACCAGCATATTTCGACAGATCAAAAGCGGGCTGCTGTGGAAACCTTGCCCACCTTATCGACATTGCATGATAAATCTGCGAACATGCCCTTAATCTCCCAGGACAAGGGATGAAAAAAGTGTGGCGTGAGTTCATGGGTGGGCCACAGCCGTGGTACTGCCCTGATTGCCGTCACAAGCTGCAGAAAATGGCAGACGCGAAACGTGCCTGGAAGAGAAAAAAGAAGCAAAAAGATGTAACAGGGTAAGATTTTGAAAACCTGTCCGTATGGCAAACCAGTATGGCAATTGACATCCTCCCCCGCCTAAAGTCGGGGGATTCCTATCGGTAGCGGCTCTAATGAGCCGCG
>APFI01000126.1 GCA_000403945.1 Desulfovibrio sp. Dsv1 | reverse complement strand
ATTTGGCATTTTCCATGATTTTACTCAGAAGAGTCATCAGGGAATCATGAAATGACTTCTGGTTAACAAAGCAACTTCAACATAGGAGAAGAGCATGACTACCATCAGCGCCAAGTATCTGGGCGAACTGCGCGTGGAATGCACGCATACGCAAAGTGGCACGAAAATCATCACAGACGCCCCGATGGACAATCACGGCAAAGGCCAGGCCTTTTCGCCCACGGATCTCTGTGCCACAGCGTTGGGTGCCTGCGCCATGACCATCATCGGCCTGTACGCCCAGAATCACGGTGTGAATGTGACCGGCGCGGAAATGGAAATCACCAAGAGCATGAGCGCGGATCCGCGTCGCATCGGCAAGGTGGAAGTGAGCTTCACCATGCCCAACCGGCCATACAGCGAAAAGGAAAAAATCGTCATGGAGCGCGCCGCGCATACCTGCCCCGTGCATCTGAGTTTGCATCCGGACGTGGAGCAGGTCTTCACCTTTAACTGGCGGCAATAACCCGGCATTTTTTTCGTGTTTCCCAGCGGTCCGGCCCCGGCATGAAAGGAGGGCCGGACTGCGGGCATCCCTCTGAACTATAGGAATTGGCAAAGAAAATCAGCCTGTTGGCTTGTATTGGCCAAACTATGGCTGCGGGCCCGCCGGTGGAACAGGACAGTGGGCGCGTACTTTTTCTGCGCGATGTGTATCCTGGCGCGGAAGGTTTGCTCCGTCTTTACCCCCGCCCGCTGCTGATTCTGGATATGGAGCAGCGCGTGCTGTCCGCCGGGCCGAAACTGCCTCCGCCGTTCAGCGTGGAGCACTTTCCCGTGGGAGGCTTCTTCGGCGCGGGCCTGAACGACCGCAGCGAAAAAACTTTCAGGCCCCTTGGGAAGATGCGCTGGCCGGGAACGGGGCTGAAACCTTGTTTCTGCGGGCGGCGCGGAAGAAAGCTTCTTTTTTCTGCGTCTGTTCACGCGCGGCATGGCCGGGCAGCCGTGCCGCTGGCTGATGCTGCATGACATCACCTCTTCCGCGTATGCTTCCGAATCCCTCAGCGAACGTCTCAGGCAATGCCTGTATAACCGCCCATCATTGCCCGCTATTTTTGCAGGCTCCGCAAAGATGCTTTTAATGCACCCATGCAACTCCAGCGAAAAAAACGGTTATACAGGATGTTATAAGGGTCATGCCTAGCACTATGAATGATTCCACCGGGCGCTCCCATGTCACCGGCGCATGAAACGCCTTTTATGTTACAAGAGGACGCCATATAGCGAGGGTGTTTTCATGAAAAATGCACAACAACATGATATATCCGATGCCGTTTGGGCGTTTCTAGAAGTCATTTCATGATTCCCTGATGACTCTTCCGAGTAAAATCATGGAAAATGCCA
>APFI01000125.1 GCA_000403945.1 Desulfovibrio sp. Dsv1 | reverse complement strand
TAATGAAAAAGTTTTCGTCCACAGGCTGGCCCATGCCGTAGCGGCAGGTCGTGCCGCCGCCCACAGTGATCAGGTCGCGCTGATTGCCGTCGCTCTGACAGATGACGTCTTCCACTCCGGCCAAGGCCTTGTTCGCCGAAGCGGTCAGCACGCAGGCCGTGGCCGCGTCGCCGAACAGTACGCATGTGGCGCGGTCGCTCCAGTTGACGCGGCGGGTCAGGGCCTCGGTACAGACGAAAAGAATGCGAGCGTCGGGCGATTGGGCCAGCATACCTCGGCAGATGGAAAGGCCGTACAAAAAACCGGAACAGGCAGCGCTGAAATCAAAGGCCATGACCGGACCCGCGCCCAGCTTCCCGGCCAGAATGCAGGCCACGGAAGGCGAGAGCATATCCGGTGTGCAGGTGGCCGCGATGATGTGGGTCAGTTCGTCCACCGCCACGCCCGCTTCGTCCAAGGCGCGCCGGGCGACAACCAGACCGAGATCCGAGGCGTTGTCCGTATCCGCCAGCTTGCGGCGCTGTTTGATGCCGGTGCGCGTGACGATCCATTCGTCGTTGGTGTCCACCAGTTTGGTCAGATGGTCATTGGTTAGCACCGTGTCTGGCGCGTGAGCGCTCAGCGCGTGCAGATGGCAGATTGCGGTCATGGCGGGTCCGTTGTCAGTTAAATGGCGCGGGAGAAACGGGTCAGCTCTTCGTTGGCCAGAATGGTTTCGGCAAGACGGTCATTGGTGCCCTTTCGCACGAAGGTTCCGCTCATCTTGATGGCATTGCTCATGGCGCGGGCATTGGAACGGCCGTGGCAGACGATGGCCAGACCCCGGAGGCCGAGCAGCGGCGCGCCGCCGTATTCGGCATAATCAATGGTCCGGGCGAAATGCCTGAATGCGCCCTTGGCCAGCATGCCGCCAAGAGCGGGAAGAAAGCCTGAAGTAAAGACGCGCTTGAGCATGCGGACCAGAGACGCGGCCAGCCCTTCACTCATCTTGACCACCACGTTGCCCACAAAGCCGTCGCAGATGACTACGTCGATGTTGCCGGTGAAGATGTCGCGGCCCTCGGCATTGCCGATAAAGTTGAGATTCTGGGCCATCTTCAGCAGCTCATAGGCTTCCTTGACCTGCGAGTTGCCCTTGCCTTCCTCCTCGCCGATGCTCAGCAGACTCACGCGCGGGGCGGCGTAGCTGAGCAGGTCGCGGGCGAAGGCGTCGCCCATGAGTCCAAACTGGAAAAGGTGATAGGGCCGGCAGTCCACATTAGCTCCGGCGTCCAGCACCACCACAGGTTTTTTTTCCGTGGGCAGCAGAGCGGCCAAGGCCGGACGCTCCACGCCGGGAAGCCGCCCCATGATAAACATGCCGCAGGCCACCGTGGCCCCGGAATGCCCGGCGCTGACCACGCTGTCGGCAGCGCCTTCCTTGACCAGACGGCAGGCCACCTGAATGGATGCGTTTTTCTTGCGGCGCAGGATGTCCGAAGGCTTTTCATTCATGTGCACCACATCGTCGGCCTGGACAATGTTGAAGTGCACGTTGGCGAGGTCAATCTTGTTCAGTTCGGCCTCCAGCTTGGGGGTATCGCCCACAAGCAGAACGTGCAGATCATGGATCCGCGCGGCCTCAACGGCACCCGGCACCACCACGGAAGGGCGGCGGCACGACCTGCCGCTACGGCATGGGCCAGCCTGTGGACGAAAACTTTTTCATTACCATGCAGGGCCGTGAAACTTACAAGCACGCCGTGCGCCAGATGGTGCGGGTCTGCGAGCAGATTCTCGCCCGTAACGGTCTTTCCATCGACGCCGTGGATCTCTTTGTGCCGCATCAGGCCAACATGCGCATCATTGAAGCCGTGGGCAGTCGCCTGAATGTTGACGGCAATCACGTGTTCACCAATGTGGACAAGTACGGCAATACCTCGTCGGCATCCATCCCTCTGGCGTTGGACGAGGCCCGCGCCGCCGGGCGGATCAGGTCCGGCGACCGTGTGCTGATGACGGCCTTCGGTTCCGGCCTGACCTGGGGCGCAGCCCTGCTGCGTTTTTAACCGCCGGGCACATGCACGCATTGAAATTCCTCCTTGTCTGAGCTATATACAGCGTTCCACGTTTCCACAGCAAAGGCAGAACCAGCATGAGCATAACGCAGTCCACGCCTTCCGCCGCCTTTTCCACAGCCTTGGTGACCGGCGGTTCGCGCGGCATCGGCCGGGCTATCGCCCAGACCCTTGCCCGTGACGGCTTTCAGGTTTTCCTCACTTATGTGAATCGCCCCGAAGAAGCGGAGCAGACCGTGGCCGAGATTGTCGCGGCGAACGGACAGGCCCGGGCCTTTGCGCTCAATGTGGGCGACAGCGCGGCTGTGGCGGATTTTTTTGCCGTCGAGATCAAGGACAAGACCAATCTGGCCGTGCTGGTCAACAACGCTGGCATCACCAAGGACGGCTTTCTGGTGCGCATGAAAGACGAGGACTTCGACAAAGTCTTGGCCGTCAATCTGCGCGGAGCCTTTGTCTGTACCCGCGAAGCGGCCAAGATCATGAGCCGGAACCGCAAAGGACGGATCATCAATATTTCCTCAGTGGTGGGCCAGATGGGCAATGCCGGGCAGATCAACTACGCTTCGGCCAAGGCCGGTCTGCTGGGCCTCACCAAATCCTGCGCCAAGGAGCTGGCCTCCCGCCAGATCACGGTCAATGCCGTGGCTCCGGGCTTTATTGAAACGGATATGACGGCGAACCTGAACGACGACGTGCGCGCAAGCTATGTGGAATCCATTCCCCTGAAGCGCATGGGAGGGCCTCAGGACGTGGCCGAGGCCGTGGCTTTTCTGGCTTCGGACAAGGCCGCCTACATTACCGGACAGGTACTGGCAGTCAACGGCGGCATGTACTGCTGAGAATGCCCTCTCCCCTGCGGCAACGCGCCCGGAACGCCTTAGTGTCACCGGGGCATACGATAAGAGTCAATAATCACTTGGAGGATACCATGTCTGACGTCGCGGAAAAAGTTACCAAGATCATTATGGACCAACTGGGCGTGAGTGCCGATGACGTGAAGCCCGAAGCCTCTTTTGTGGAAGACCTCGGCGCCGATTCTCTGGATCTGACCGAGCTAATCATGGCCATGGAAGAAGAATTCGACATCGAAATCGCCGATGACGATGCCCAGAAAATTCTCAAGGTCCAGGACGCCATCTCCTATATTGAAGATAAAAAATAGTCACGGCCCGGCGGCGGTTCCTTTACGTAAAGGACCGCAGCCGGAACGGGCATGTCCATTCCGCATCCGTCGCGCCGTTTGGCGTTCAGACGGACACGCGACGGGAGAGGATGCGGTTTCGCGCCGTTCCTCGCATGGCGCATCGCCCCGGCCGGTAGTCATCCGTCGAGCGGGGGATTCCGGCCCCCGCCCAAAAGGAGCCCGCATGACCCGTCCCCGCGTAGTGATCACCGGCGTAGCCGGCGTTACGCCCCTCGCCAACGACATTGAAACCACTTGGAAACGCCTGCTTGCCGGCGAGTCGGGCATCGCGCCCATCACCCTGTTCGACGCTTCGGGCTATGATTCGCGTATCGCCGGTGAAGTGAAGAACTTCGTGCCCGAGGACCACATGCCTTCCAAACAGGTGCGGCGCATGGACCGCTTCACCCAGTTCGCCGTGGCTTCGGCCAAGATGCTGCTGCAGGATGCCGGCTTTGAAGTCACCGAGACCAACGCCTATGACGTGGCCGTGATTCTCGGCATCGGCCTCGGGGGCCTCCATACCCTGGAGACCTACCACACCAAGCTGCTGGAAGCCGGGCCCAACAAAATTTCGCCCTTCATGATTCCCATGCTCATTTCCAACATGGGACCGGGGCAGATCTCCATTTTCACCGGAGCCAAGGGCCCCAACATCGTCACCACCACAGCCTGCGCCTCGGCCATCCACGCGCTGGGCACGGCCTACAGCGAAATTCTGCTGGGCCGGGCCACCACTGCCATTTCCGGCGGCGTGGAAGCTACGGTGACGCCTCTGGGCGTGGCCGGTTTCACGGCTCTGAAGGCCCTCTCTTCACACTACAATGACGATCCCACACACGCTTCCCGACCTTTTGACGCCAAGCGCGACGGTTTTGTGATCGGCGAAGGCGCGGGCCTGCTGCTGCTGGAAAGTCTGGCGTCCGCCAAGGCGCGCGGCGCGAAAATTTATGCCGAAGTGGCTGGTTACGGCGCTTCCGGCGACGCCTACCATATGACGGCTCCCTGCGATACCGGCGAGGGCATGGCCCACGCCATGCGGAACGCCCTGCGCGAGGCGGGCATCGCACCCGAGGCCGTGGGGCACATCAACGCCCACGCCACCTCCACCCAGCTCAACGACAGCACGGAAACCAAAGCCATCAAGCTGGTCTTCGGCGGGCACTCTCAAAAAGTCAAAATCTCCGCCACCAAGTCCATGACCGGCCATCTTCTGGGCGCGGCGGGCGGCATCGAGTCGGTCTTCACGGCCCTGGCTCTGCGCGACGAAATGCTGCCCGGCACCATTAATCTGGAAAATCCCGACCCGGAATGTGATCTGGACTATCTGGCCGACGGGTCTCGGCATGTGGCCTGCGAGTATGCCATGTGCAATTCCTTCGGCTTCGGCGGCACCAACGCGAGCCTGATTCTGAAAAAATGGATCGAATAAGTGCGGCGTCCGCCGCCCGGCCGCATCCTGACAAATACGCCGCCCGCCGCTGTGGCGGATAGCACTCTTTAAGTAAAAAGGACAAGCGTTCATGGACGAAATTCTGCTTCAAGATCCGGAGCTGGCCCGGGCCATTATTCTGGAGTCGGACCGGCAGGTGAGCAAGCTTGAGCTGATTGCTTCGGAAAACTTCGTCTCGCCCGCCGTGCGTGAAGCCCAGGGCAGCGTGCTGACCCACAAGTACGCCGAGGGCTATCCCGGCAAGCGCTATTACGGCGGCTGCGAATACGTGGACATCGCCGAAACCCTAGCGCAGGACCGGGCAAAACAGCTTTTCCACTGCGGCTACGTCAACGTGCAGCCCCATTCCGGCTCGCAGGCCAACATGGCCGCCTATTTCGCCTGCCTCAAGCCCGGCGACGTGATTCTGGGCATGAATCTCTCCCACGGCGGGCATCTGACCCACGGCAGCCCGGTCAATTTCTCGGGCCGCCTGTTCAACATCGTCTCTTACGGCGTGCAAAAGGAAACCGGCCGCATCGATTATGACGAAGTGGCCGCCTTGGCGCGCGAGCACAAGCCCGCCGCCATCATGGCCGGGGCCAGCGCCTACCCGCGCCGCATCGACTTTGCCCGTTTCCGGGCCATCGCCGATGATGTGGGAGCCAAACTGCTGGTGGACATGGCCCACATCGCGGGTCTGGTGGCCGTGGGCCTGCACGAGAGCCCCATTCCCCACGCCCATGTCACCACCACCACCACGCACAAGACCCTGCGCGGGCCGCGCGGCGGCATGATCCTTTCCGGCGAAGACAATGCCAACCCCCTGAACAGCCAGATTTTCCCCGGCATCCAGGGCGGCCCGCTGATGCACGTCATCGCGGCCAAGGCCGTGGCCTTCGGCGAGGCCCTGCGCCCGGCCTTCGCGGCCTATCAGCAGCGGGTGCTGGACAACACCGCCGCCCTGGCCCGATATCTGATGGACGCTGGCTTTGAACTGGTTTCCGGCGGCACGGACAATCACCTCATGCTGGTGGACCTGACCAACAAGAACATTACCGGCAAGGACGCCGAACAGGCTCTGGACCAGGCGGGCATTACGGTGAACAAGAACACCGTGCCCTTTGAAACCCGCTCGCCCTTCGTGACTTCGGGCATCCGTCTGGGCACGGCGGCCCTGACCACCCGCGGTCTGCGGCAGGAACACATGCGGACGGTGGGCGGCTTCATCGTGGAAGCCCTGGAAAAGCGTGAAGACGCCCGCGAACTGGGCCGCATCCGCAAAAATGTGGAGGATTTCGCCCGCCAGTTCCCGCTGTTCACTTGGTAGGCTGTTCCCGTTTCCGCATGAAAAAGGCCGTTTGTGCGGCCTTTTTCATTTTTTGCAGCGCGGCCGCGCGGCTTGGCTTTCGGGCCGCCTCTGTGTAAACTGCTTCAAATCCTTTTGCGAGCGCCCCTATGCAACGACTGCCCTGGCCTGATTATTTTATGAATATCACCTACCTAGTGAGTGAGCGTTCCACCTGCACCCGCCGTCGGGTAGGCGCCATGGCCGTCAAGGACAAGCGCATTCTGTCCACGGGCTATAACGGCGCGCCCGCCGGTGTGCCCCACTGCCTGGAAGTGGGCTGCCTGCGTGAGCAACTCGGCATCCCCTCGGGCCAGCGCCACGAGATCTGCCGCGGTCTGCACGCCGAGCAGAACGTCATCATCCAAGCAGCGGTGCACGGCATCAACATCTCGGGCGCGGAACTCTACTGCACCACACATCCCTGTGTGCTTTGCAGCAAAATGCTGATCAATTGCGGCATCCGCCATATCCACTACGCCGAGGATTATCGCGACGATCTGGCCTCCACTATGCTGCGCGAGGCAGGCGTCACTGTGGAACAGCTCACCTTCACCCCGCCCCGCGTCAGTGGCATGCCTGAGCCCATGAGCGGAGAAAAGAACCATGACTGAACAGGATTTCGCTCCGTTCATGCGTGAGGCCATCGCCTTGGCCGAACGAGGGCGCTGGAAAACCTACCCCAACCCCACAGTGGGCGCGGTGCTGGTGCGCGATGGCGAGATTGTCGCGCGCGGCTGGCACCATGAAGCCGGACAGGAACACGCCGAGGTAGACTGCCTGAGAGACGCTGAGGCGCACGGCATGAACCCAAAAGACTGTACTTTGGTGGTCACGCTGGAACCCTGCAACCATCAGGGCAAGACGCCGCCCTGCACCCAGGCCATCCTGGACGCGGGCATCAGCCGGGTGGTCATGGGACTGGCCGACCCCAATCCCCTGGCCGCCGGAGGCGCGGCCCGCCTGCACGACGCCGGAGTAGAGGTGCTGGGGCCGGTCTGCGAAACGGAATGCCGCGATCTGGTGGCGGATTTTCTGGTCTGGCAGAGCGCGGACAGGCCCTATCTGATTCTGAAGATGGCCTCCACGCTGGATGGTCGCATCGCCACGCGCAATGGGCATTCCCAGTGGATCACCTGCGAAGCCTCGCGCCGGGATGCGCAGGACCTGCGCGCGGGTCTGGGCCTGTGCGGCGGCGCGGTGCTGGTGGGCGGCGGCACTTTCAGGACGGACAATCCCCGCCTGACGGCGCGCGCCGGCAGCGCCGACGGCCCGCAGCCCCTAGCCTGCCTGCTGACCTCGCGCCTGCCCAAGCCGGACGCTGATTTTCATCTGCTCAAAGAACGACCCGAACAGACGGTTTTTCTGGCATCACCGGCCGTTGCGGCATCCACGGCGGCACAGGCTCTGCGTCAGATAGGCGCGCGCGTGCTGGCGCTGGGCCCCGGTCCGCACGGCGGTCCGGATTTCTCCGAGATGTTCCGCGCCCTGCGCCAAGACTTGGGCTGCCCTTATGTGCTCTGCGAAGGCGGCGGCCGCTTGGCGCTGGCCCTGCTGGAAGCTGGTTTTGTGGATGAATTCCGCCTGCATCTCGCGCCTCTGGTTCTGGGTGACAACGAGGCGCGCCCCCTGTTCGCCGGACGCGCGCCCCAGAGCCTGAGCGAAGCCCTGCGCCTGCGGATCAGCCGGACCAGCCTCCGCGGCGATGACATTCATATTCTGCTGCGCCCCCTTGCGGCGGACGATGCCGGCCAGGGGGAGTAGAGGATGTTCACGGGCATCATCCAGGGGCAGGGCGAGGTCAGTTCCCTGCGTAAAACCGGCGCAGAATGCCGTCTGACTATCCGGCCTATGTGTACCCTGCCGGACGTCATCGGCGGCGAATCCATCGCGGTTAACGGGGTCTGTCTGTCGGTGGAAAGCCACAGCCAGAACGGCTTTACGGCTTACGCCTCGACGGAAACCCTGACGCGCACCACGCTGGGCGCGCTACGCAACGGCGATCTGGTCAACCTTGAGCGCGCCTTGGCGCTGGGTGACCGTCTGGGCGGGCATCTGGTCAGCGGTCATGTGGACTGCCTAGCCACAGTGCGCGACGTGCGCCCCACCGGGCAATCCCTGCGCTGCCGCCTGGAATTTCCGGCGGATTTCGGCCCCGAAGTCATTGCCAAAGGCTCGGTGACCCTTGACGGAATCAGTCTGACGGTCAATGATTGCGGCCCCGATTTTCTGGAGGTCAACATCATTCCCGACACGCAAAAGCGCACCACCATGCGCCAATGGCGCCCTGACGCGTGCGTCAATATGGAAACGGACCTTATCGGAAAATATGTGCGCAGCCTGCTCGGCCCCTGGTCTGGAAAGGTCGGAATACCCGGAAAAATCGGACGGAAGGACGGCTCCGCCGCCGCAGCGGAAACGCGTGCGGGCGTCAGCCGGGAACTGCTGTTGCGCAACGGTTTTATTTAACTTTAGGGGCTTTCTGGCCAGGCCGAATAGGTCGGGATAGCTTAAGTACGGAAGACGAAGCGGGTTAAGCTCGCGACAACAGCTGGTCCGCCGAAACGCCGCGGCAAGGTTTATGCCGCGGTGATTCCCGATGCCCAAACCGGGACATTGATGCCTGTCACTGGGGAGCGGGTTGAACCGGACGGCATTGTATACACAGATACATTCACGGCATGCAATGCATCAAATGTCGGCGCGTTTCATCATCGCATGAGTCACTCAGGGATTTTTGTATTGCGGGGCAATCATGCCAACGGGATGGCAAACTTTTGGAACCATGCCGGGAGGCGCCCGCGCCGATGCAACGGAATCAGGGCGGATCACTTCCACGGGTTCCTGAAGGAGTGTGAGCGGCGCTTCAATGGAGGCGACCACAACCAACCGCTGACACTGTTGATTTATTGGCTTAGGCGGGCTGGACGCTACCCCTGGCCAGGACAGCCCCTAATTTTTTTTTGCCATCGTTGTTACAGCACAGGAGTTTGCATGAACGCAATCAAAACCATCGCGGGCCGGTTGGACGCCAGAGGTCTGAAGGTGGCCATCGTGGCCACCCGCTTCAACGACTTCATCGTGGACCGTCTGGTGGGGGGGGCTCAGGATTATCTGGAACGCCACAGCCTGAATCCGGCGGACATCACCTTGGTGCGCATTCCCGGCGCGTTCGAACTGCCCCTGGTCTGTCAGAAGTTGGCCGCCGCGCGCAAATATGACGGCATTCTGGCTCTGGGCGCGGTGATCCGGGGCGGTACCCCGCATTTCGACTATGTCTGCGCCGAAGCCAGCAAGGGCATTGCGCAGGCCATGATGCAGTCCGGCACGCCCATCGGCTTCGGTCTGCTGACCTGCGACAGCATTGAACAGGCCATTGAACGGGCTGGGTCCAAGGGCGGCAATAAGGGCGTGGAGGCCGCCGCAGCCATGCTGGAAACCATCCGCGTGCTGGAGCAGTTGTAATTCATGGGCAAGGGTAAGAACGCTACCCGCCGGGGCGCGCGCGAACTGGCCTTTCAGGTGTTGTACGGACTTTCCTTCACTCCGGCGACAAACCCCGGGGAACTGCGCCGGGCCTTTGTGCTCTCCCCCCATAACACGGCCATGAACGAGGAGGATCTGTCCGCCGAACCCACAGGCTTCGCCTGGGAGCTGGTGAAAGGCGTCTGGAACAACAGCAAGGCGCTGGACGCGGCCATCGACCGCTTTTCCCACAACTGGCGGGTGGACCGCATGGGCCGCATCGAGCTGACCCTGCTGCGTCTGGCCGTATTTGAAATGCTCTACCGCCAGGACGTGCCGCCCAAGGTGGCCATTAACGAGGCTCTGGAACTGAGCGGCCAGTTCGGCGAAGGCAACGCCAAAAACTTCATCAACGGTATTCTGGACGCGGCGGCCAAGGCTCTGGAGAGCGGCGAACCGGTTCCGCCCGCCGCCCGCGCCACCAACCCTTAATCCGGCCCGGTATCCGCACATGACGCAAGAACGCTACAATCCGCAGGCTATCGAAAAAAAATGGCAGACCCGCTGGCGGGAGGAAAAATCCTTCGCCAGCACGCACGAGAGCGACAAACCCAAGTATTACGTGCTGGAGATGTTTCCTTATCCCTCGGGCAACATCCATATGGGCCATGTGCGCAACTATTCCATCGGCGACGTGGTGGCGCGCTGTAAACGCATGCAGGGCTTCAACGTGCTGCATCCCATGGGCTGGGACGCTTTCGGCCTGCCCGCCGAAAACGCGGCCATCAAGCATCATGTGCACCCGGCCCAGTGGACCTACGCCAATATCGACAATATGCGCGCCCAGTTACAACGCCTGGGCTATTCCTACGACTGGTCGCGCGAAATCGCCACCTGCCGCCCCGAATACTACCGCTGGGAACAGATGTTCTTTCTGCGCCTGCTGGAAAAAGGCCTAGTCTACCGCAAAAAGGCCCCGCAGAACTGGTGCCCCTCCTGCCATACGGTGCTGGCCAACGAGCAGGTCATCGACGGCCTCTGTTGGCGTTGCGACAGCCGGGTGGAGCAGAAGGATCTGACCCAGTGGTTTCTGAAGATCACGGCTTACGGCGACGAGCTGCTGACCGACCTCTTCCTGCTGGAAGGCGGCTGGCCGGACCGCGTGCTGGCCATGCAGCGCAACTGGATCGGCAAGTCCACGGGCGCGGCCATCAGCTTCGGTCTGGAAAAAGCTGTTGAGGGCGTGTACGGCATTGATGTGTTCACCACTAGGCCGGATACCGTCTTCGGTGTGACCTTTATGACCTTGGCCCCGGAACATCCGCTGGTGAAAAAACTCATTGAAGGTTACGAAAAAGCCGACGAAGTGCGCGCCTTTGTGGAGCGCATCCGCAATATGGACCGCCTGGACCGCCAGTCCGACAACTTGGAAAAAGAAGGCGTCTTCACCGGCGCATATGCCCTGCATCCTTTTACCGGCCAACGCGTCCCGCTCTGGCTGGGCAATTTCGTGCTGGCCGACTACGGTACCGGCGCGGTTATGGGCGTACCCGCCCACGACCAGCGCGATTTCGATTTCGCCCGCAAGTACGGCCTGCCCGTGCAAGTGGTCATCAGCCCCGAGGGTCAAGCGCTTGATCCCCAGCGCATGACCGAAGTCTGGACAGGCCCCGGTCTGATGGTCAATTCCGGATCCTTTAACGGCCTGCCCAATGAAGAGGGCAAGAAGGCCGTGGCCGAAGCGCTGGAAAAGAGCAATAAGGGCAAGACCACCACACAGTTCCGCCTGCGCGACTGGAACATCTCGCGCCAGCGTTTCTGGGGCGCGCCCATTCCGGTGATCTACTGTGACAAATGTGGCGTGGTGCCGGAAAAGGAAGAAAATCTGCCTGTGCTCCTGCCCTTGGATGTGAGGGTGCGCGACGACGGCAGCTCTCCTCTGCCGGAAACGCCATCCTTCGCGGAGTGCGCCTGCCCCCGCTGCGGCGGCCCGGCCCGGCGCGAAACCGACACCATGGACACCTTTGTGGAATCCTCCTGGTATTTCGCCCGCTACACCGGCGCTCGCGACGACAAGGCTCCTTTCAAGCCCGAGGCTCTGCAATACTGGCTGCCCGTAGACCAGTATATCGGCGGCGTGGAGCACGCCATTCTGCATCTGCTTTACTCCCGTTTCTTCACCAAGGTGCTGCGCGATCTGGGCTTCTTCCCCAAGGATCTGGCCGAACCCTTCACCAACCTGCTGACCCAGGGCATGGTGCTCAAGGACGGCGGCAAGATGTCCAAGTCCAAGGGCAACGTGGTGGATCCCACAGAGATGATCAACAAATACGGCGCGGACACCGTGCGCCTGTTCTGCCTCTTCGCGGCTCCGCCGGAGCGGGATTTCGACTGGTCGGACTCGGGCATTGAAGGCGCGTCGCGTTTTCTTGCCCGCATCTGGCGGCTTTTCACCGAAGAGGAAGCCCGACTGCTCCCTCTCAAGGCCTGCGGAGCGACCGCTGTGGATGCGGGCAGCGCGGAAAGCCACGACCTGCGCCGCAAGGAGCATCTCACGATCAAAAAAGCCGGTGAAGACATGGGCGGCCGCTTCCAATTCAATACGGCCATCGCCGCCGTCATGGAACTCGTCAACGCCATGTACCTTTCGCGCGAAAAACTGGGCTGGAGCGATGCCGAGAATCGCGTCTTTTCCTCGGCCATGGCCACGGTACTGACCCTGCTTTCGCCCATCACCCCGCATCTCTGCGAGGAGCTCTGGCAACGGATGGGGCACCCCGCACCGCTGGCCGACGAGCCTTGGCCCCACTGGGACGAGGCCGCCACGGCTCAGGACATGATTACTGTGGCCCTGCAGGTCAACGGCAAGCTGCGCGGTACCCTAGAAGTGGTCGCCGAAGCGGACAAGGCCGCGCTGGAACATGCCGCCCTGGCCGATCCAGCGGTACTGCGCCACACGGACGGCCTGACCGTGCGCAAGGTGGTGGTGGTTCCCGGCAAACTGGTCAACATCGTGGCCAATTAGGCCGCGCGCATTGGCATGAGCCCGCGGAACGGAAGCGACAGAAACGACAGGCCCGGCTTCAGCTTTCTGATCTGCCCGGACAGCCGGTTGCTCCGCACCCGTCTCATGGAGCAACTGGCTGCCTTCCCGCCGGCGGGCGGATCATGGGAACGCCATGTCTACTGGGGCGACGAGGAGCCGCCGCCGCGTTTCTGGGAACAGCTCAGTCTGCAGGGCCTGTTCGGCGCGTCGCGCCTCCTGCTGCTCCGTCAGGCCCAGCTCTGGCCCGCAGCCGTCTGGAAAAAGATTTCTCAGGCATTAGCCCGGCCTTCGGCCCAGTGCTGGCCCTTTTTCTGCCTGGAAGTAAACTGGGAGAAGGGGCAGCCCAAGATCCCGGCCCATATCGCCAAACTGCGCTGTCTGGCCTTTGCCAACCAGCAGGGCTGGATCTGGCGGCATGAAGGGCTGACCGAACGCGGTGTCAAACGTCATGTGCAGCAGCGTGCCCGCGATCTGGGGCTGAACTTTGAAGCCGACGCCTTGGAACAGTTCTGCGCCTCGGTGCCGCCGGACGCCCAAGCCATTGA
>APFI01000124.1 GCA_000403945.1 Desulfovibrio sp. Dsv1 | reverse complement strand
GGGGGGGGGGCAGACGACAGAATCACGGCCGCCATGACCGCCACCGCCGCCTGGAGCCCGGAGTGCAACGTCTTTGCCTGTATCCGGCATATGGAAGCCGGCAACTTGGCCGCCGTCTGGAAGGAGTTGTCCCGTAGCCGGGACAGCGACAACCTGCTCTTTTCCCTTCTGGCGCTGCTGGCCCGCGAACTGCGGCTACTCTGGCAGACCCAAGCCGGAGAAAAAGTGCGCATGCATCCGTCAGAGGCCGGTCTGAAAAAGCAGCTGGCCTTGCGCCTCGGTCCGCGCGGTCTGGCCGAAGCCATGGCGGCTGTGGCGGACGCCGAATGGCAGGTCAAAAGCGGCCGCCGCACGCCGGAACAGACTCTGGAATTTTTGGCGGCGCGTCTTACCTGCCTGTTTAGCCCTCCTCCGCATTAAAGCAATCTTAGCGTAAGACTAAACTGTAGTAGTTCAGACTTGATCAGACAGTTTTCTCCGTTTTGAGGTTTTGCCTGTCCGCCTAGTTAAGCTGTCCGAGCTTTTCGTTCAGAGCT
>APFI01000123.1 GCA_000403945.1 Desulfovibrio sp. Dsv1 | reverse complement strand
ACGATTTTCATGACCTTTTCTGGAATTATGAAATGACTTTTATCCAAACTGGCTGGGGGCGCTGTCAATTCCACATCAAACGACGAAGAGCCAAAAAAACCGGTAACGCCGAACCAGCGCAGATATTCCGGTGAGGTCGATTGCGGAAAAAGACAGAACAGGGCCGCCAGATTAACAAGCCCGGCAATGACCGGGTTGGCCCGGAAAATCCGGCTGCCGCTGTTGAACTGGACCACCAGGTGCTGGCCGATGGAAAAAACCAGACTCAGGGACATAATGGCGAACGTGCCGCTGTAGAGCGTCTCGCCGAACAGGGGCCAGCGCGGACCGAAACAACGGACCATGAATCCTTGTAGGCGGCAAGGGGAAAGCTGTTCAGCAGAATCGCCAGAGAGCCCAGGAACATGAAGGGCAACATGACGATGAGCGCCGAACGGACAGCGGCCAAGGTGGGAATGCCCGCCGCCCTGTCGGCCAGAAAGAGCGCCGGGCTGACCAGGCGGTTTCGAAGGATGGCGGCAGCATCCGTCAGTTTCACATTCACGGGAACCCTTGGGCGCGGCGGACATCCCGCGCTGGACGGGCGAAGCCATGGCAACAACCCTGGCGGGGCTGACTTCGGTTGGTGGACGCCCGGCGCGGCTGTCCGTAAAAATGACACATCGGAACACCCCACAGCGAGATATCCCGTTGTTGCGCCGAAAGACTTCCCTCAACATAGCGATAGGCCGCGCTTTGTCAATGCACAACGCGGCGTTCGCCAGGGTAGACGCGGAAGACAGGATTACGGACAGGGCGTCAGAAATGAGGCCCGCTCCTCGCGCACAATGCCCAGCACTTCCTCCAACTGAGCTAGGCTCGGGCGGCCGTGGTTGCCGGCCAGCAGGCGCAGCAGGCTGTCCACGGTCTCCAGACGGGTCGCGGCGAAGCGCGCGTCGCCGAGCAGGCCGCGCCGCGCCAGCAGTTCCACCAGTTTGCCCTGGTTGGTGCTCAACGCCGCGTGCACCTTGTGGAGCGGCTCCAGAGTGTCGCTTTCGGCGGCGGCCAGCACCATGACCGACGTGGTGTACAGGCGTTCCAGAAAAAGACCGTACAAATGCGCGCCCAGCAGGCGCAGGTTGGCTTCGCTTTGGGCGGCGGCCCGCAACATGGCCCGCACCTGGGCCTCGCTGCGCCGCACGATGATTTCCTGCCCGGCGGCGCTGGTGGGATTTTTGCCCAGGATGTTTTTTTCCTTTTGCGTCAGAGCGGGCAGATGGGTCGCGGGACTCAGCTTGCGCAAGAGACGGTTTTCGCGCGCCGCGTCCTCGGCCTTGCCGAAGAACAGGGCACAGGCATGATCCGAAGCCGCCATGCCGCTGAGCACCGCCGCCTGATCCCAATCGCCGGGCTGGGGGCAGATGTCGTTGGGCACGGACAGCTCCGCCTGATAAGCGAAACCCGCGGCCTTGAGCAGGCCGATATCATCCAGGCTCTGGCGCAACGCGCGGATGTCCAGCAGAGGACGCATCTCCGCAACCACGGCGGCGGGTCCGGCATGTTCGCCGGATCTGGCGGTGTTCACGGAAGGCAGGGCGATGCCCTCTTCCAGACCGGAACCGGGGTCGTCGGTGTCCGGCGCAAGGGCGGCATCCCTGTCCCAGTCCGGGATCGGATGCGCCTCGCGGTGTTGCGCGCTGACGGTCCCTCCGGCGCGTGACGCGGACTGCCCGCCCGGCGTCTCCCGCGCGGCCGACGTGGACGCGTCGAGACCGGCGGCGGCCCGCGCGGGTGCAACCGGCGAACCCAGACACAGGGCGAGACAAAGCATCAAGGCAAGACATGGGAAATAAAATGCGGAACGCGGCATGCTTCCTCCGGGCGAGTGCGCCGGTCCATCCACGCAGGGTCCGTGCGCCACTGGAGCAGATTACCGTTAAAAAGGCACATCCTTTAAAGACGCCCACTAATGACGCGGCCCGGCTCTTTTCAGGGCCGGGCCGTCATGATCACTCTTCGGCCAGAGCCTCGGCGAAACGGGCTCGCAAGGCCTGCAATTTGGCCTTGGCGTCCAGCAGCTGTCCGGCGCGTTCGCGCTCACGCGCCACCACTTCGGCCGGGGCGCGGCTCACGAAGCTCTCATTGCTCAGCTTCATGTTCACGCCCACCACGTCCTTTTCCAGCTTGGCCAGTTCCTTGTCCAGACGGGCCAGCTCACCGGCCAAATTCACGGCCCCGCGCAGGGGCACGATGATCTGGCAGCCCTGGACCACGGCCGAGGCCGAAGCTTTAGGCGCGTGCACCTCCGTCCCCAGCGCCAAGGATTCCAGACGAGCCAGTGTCGTCATCAGGTCCTGATTTTCTTCCAGCAGGGCGGCCTGCTCCTCATCTGCGGGATGGAGCAGCAGACTCACCTTGTGGCTGGGGCTGATGCCCAGCTCGGCCTTGATGGTGCGCACGGCCACGATCACGCTCTGAATCAGTTCCATGCGACCGGCTTCGGCCTCGCGCACGCAGCCGGGCCGCAAGGGCGGATAGGACTCCAAGGCCAGATCCGTGGGCTGCTGCTCCCCGGCGGGCACGGGCAGGGCGCGCCAGATCTCGGCGGTGACGAAAGGAATGATGGGGTGCAGCAGCACCAGCAGTTCGCGCAGCACCAGCCAGAGCACATACTGGGCCGCTGCCTTGCGCACGGGACCATCGGACTGCATATCCGGCCCCATATCCGGTTTGACCAGTTCCAGATACCAGTCGCAGAATTCGTTCCAGAGGAATTTGTAGCCGAGCTGGGCTGCGTCGTTGAAACGATAGTCCGTAAGCGCCTGGTCCATGCCCAACTTGACCATCTCCAGACGGTGCAGAATCCACTGATGGTGCAGGCCCTGTATGCTTTCCAGGTTCACGGATGCAGGCACCTGCTCCGGCAGATTCATCAGGGCGAAGCGAGCGGCGTTCCAAAGCTTGTTCACGAAATGGCGGTAGCCTTCGATGCGTTCTTCGGACAGGCGGATATCCCGGCCCATAGCCGCGAAGGCCGTCAGCGTGAAACGCAGGGAGTCACATCCGTATTTTTCGATCATCAGCAGCGGGTCAATGACGTTGCCCGTGGATTTGGACATCTTGCGGCCCGTGGCGTCGCGCACCAGAGCGTGCAGGTAGACGTCGCGGAAAGGCGGCTGCTTCATGAAATGCTGGCCCATCATCATCATGCGGGCCACCCAGAAAAAAATGATGTCAAAGCCCGTGACCAACACCGAGGTGGGATACCAGCGCGCCAGCTCTTTGGTCTGTTGCGGCCAGCCCATGGTGGAGAACGGCCAGAGCGCCGAGGAGAACCAAGTGTCCAGCACGTCCTCGTCCTGTTCCTGATGGTCCGAGCCGCACACCGGGCAGACGTCAGGCGCTTCCTCGGCCACGATCAGTTCGCCGCATGCCTTACAGGTCCAAGCCGGGATGCGGTGGCCCCACCAGATCTGGCGGCTGATGCACCAGTCGCGGATGTTGTCCAGCCAGTGGTAATAGGTCTTGAGCCAGGATTCCGGAAAAATCTTGGTCAGTTCCGGCACGGCGGCGCGCGCGGCCGGAGCCATCTTGGTGGTGGCCACGAACCACTGTGTGGAAACGTGCGGATCCACCACCGTATGGCAGCGGTAGCAGTGCCCCACAGCGTGCTCCAGTTCGGCCACGCCCACGAGATCGCCGGCGGCCTTGATGTCGGCCACGATCCTCTTCCGGCACTCTTGCTTGGACAGGCCCTCGTAAGGCCCGGCCTCGGCCTTCATCACGCCGTTTTCGTCAATGGCCTGCACGAATTCCAGATTGTGTTTTTTCCCCAGCATCCAGTCGTTGTGGTCATGGCAGGGCGTCACCTTCAGTGCGCCGGTGCCGAATTCCCGGTCCACGTAGCTGTCCGCGATGATCGGCACTTCGCGGCCGAGCACGGGCACGCGCGCGATCTTGCCCACCAGGCTGGCGTAGCGTTTGTCCTCGGGATGCACGCAGACGGCCGTGTCGCCGGGGATGGTTTCGGGCCGGGTGGTGGCGATGATGATGGAGCCGGAACCGTCCGTAAGGTGGTAGCGCACGTTCCAGAGCCTGCCCTTGCTCTGCTCGTGCTCCACTTCGTCGTCGGCCAAGGCCGTATGGCAGCGCGAGCACCAGTTGATGATGTAATCGCCCTTGTAGATCAGGCCCTCATGGTACAATTGCACGAAAACCTTGCGTACCGCCGCCGAGAGACCCTCATCCATGGTGAAACGCAGACGGGTCCAGTCCACGGAAGCACCCAAGGCGCGGATCTGATCCAAGATGCGGTGCCCGTAATCCTCGCGCCATTCCCAGACCCGTTCCACAAAAGCCTCGCGGCCCAAATCCCGACGAGATTTGCCCTCTTTGGACAGAGCGCGTTCCACCACATTCTGGGTGGCGATGCCTGCGTGGTCCGTGCCCGGCAGCCAAAGCACGTTTTTGCCCTTCTGGCGGGCGTGGCGGCAGAGCACGTCGATAAGCGTGAGATTCAGGGCGTGGCCAATATGCAGCGCCCCAGTGACATTGGGCGGCGGAATGACGATGGAATAGGGTTCGCCGGGCGCATCCGGATCGGGCGTGAAAGTTTTTGCCTCTTCCCAGTGCTTGCGCCACCGGGCTTCCGCATCATGGGGCTCATAGCCCTTGGGGAGGGTATCCGCCATCTTGCTTTCTCCGTAAAAGGCGACGATAGTGCGGACTTATGCAGCCCGCGCAGCCGATCCATATTTTATGGGACGCGTCCCACATCTGGGGCCTGATGGCCTGGCGCGCGCTGCGCGCGCTGGGATTGTCCTGCCGCCTAGTTAAAGGACAAGAGATAGCCGAAGGCGCACTTTTAGGCAAGCCGGGCTCCCGCCGGGACGCCGGGTGCGACGCGTTCCCCCCGCTGCTGCTGGTCCCCGGCGGCAACGCCCGTCTCAAGGCTCTGGCTCTGGGCGGGGCGGGGCGTGACGCCGTGCGCGCCTATGTGGAGCGGGGCGGCGGCTATCTGGGTTTCTGCGGCGGCGCAGGTCTGGCCCTCAGTCACAGCGACCCGCGCGAGGGCCTGCAACTCTGCCCCTGGTCCCGCGCCGCCTATCCCCAGCGTCTGCACCATCTGATTTCCGGCCATGTGCGGGTGCGGGCCCGCGCCGGTGAAGAACTGGTCCCACCCGGAGGCACCCGCGACAAAAATGGCGCGGTCCTCTCCCTGCCGGTCTGGTGGCCGGGGCGCTTCGCGTCGGAAAATACGGACGGCGTGCGCGTGCTGGCGGCCTATACCGCGCCGGAAGCGGACTTCTGGCTGGCGGACCTGCCTCTGCAACACATCCCGGCGCACGTTTTCGAGGCTTGGCAGGCCCTCTACGGAATCAATCTGTCGGCGGATTTTCTGACCAACCAGTCCCTAGTGGTCAGCGGCGCGTACGGACGGGGCCGCTACGTGCTGAGCTATTCGCATCTGGAAACCCCGCAGAGCCCGGACGCCAACGCCTGGCTGGCCCATCTGCTGCGACGTCTGGCCGGCTTGGAACCCCGGCGGGAACTGGTGCCGGGCTGGGAGCTGGGCGAGCCCGCCCCGGCCTGGCCGGACTACAAGTCCGCCGCGCCTCTGCTGGACGCCCTGCGCCGGACCCGTGCCCTGTTGGACTTGGCTGTGGAGCACCACCTTTTTTTCCGGCGCGCGCCTTGGCTCTGGGGCTGGCGCACAGGCCTGCCCGGCGCGGCCTGCAACAATCTGCACGCGGCGCTCTGCACCGCCGTGAGCATCGCGCCCTCCGGACGGGCCTTGGACTACTGGCGCGGCATCCGCCCCCGCTTCGCGGAACTGGCCGCATTGTTCGCGTCCGGGGCCGAGGGCTATCTGCTGGCCTGTCGCCTGGCCGAAACCCTCTCCCCAACCCTGCCCGACGCCGTGGACAAACGCGGCCTAGACAATCAGCGCGAGGCCTTGTTCGGGCATCCCATGCACGGCGGCGGCATCATGGAAGAGCTGCTGGACATGGCGGAAGAGCTTATCTACCTGTCCCAGGATGCGGACGCGCTCGCCCGCTGACGGCATCAGATCATCCCCAGTTTCATGAACAGCCAGACAAAGCCGGTCAGAGTGAACATGCTCAGGCCGTTGGAGAGCACCGCCGTGACTGCGACATCCTCGGGCAGCACGTCCCGCGCGCAGCAGCACGCCCATACCGATGATCGGAAAAATGGGAACAACCGCAAACAGTCCAGCATGCTCTTCTCCCCCGCGTCGCCTGGCGGACGCATTTTCGCTGCTGCCGCAACGCGCGACAGTGGGACGGCGGGGGCACCATGGACTTGAAGGAAAAGCTTGTCCAGCAAGAACCATTTGACCAACCAAACAATATCCAGCGAACGATCCCCAGTGTTTTCGCGCCAGCGGCGCCAGCACCCCTGAAGCGATCGGGTCTTCAGCACATCCCCGACCGCGCGGCGTCACCATGCCGCGACACCGCCCTCTTTTCGATCTTTCCCATACCTCGGCAATATTGTTTGGGTAAACAAGCAAATCTTGCTGACAGATAAGAAAAGTATATACTGAAAACTTTCGGACAAATCGCACGGACGAGTGCGCAAGGGATGTATTCAGAATCAACGGCAAAGCCCATTTTTGGGTGGGGCTTCCCGTCTGTGGAGCAGAGTTATGCTGAACGAAATGGTCAGGAACTACGGCACGCTGGGCAAAGGACTTAGCGCGCGGGACAACATTATCATCAAGGGCATGAAGGCCCTGCATCTGCTCGCGGCCACAGCTTGGGCCGGCGGCGCGCTTTCCATGCAGGCGCTCAGCTTTCTGAGGCTTTCGTCCGATAATCCGGAATTTGCAGCCCAAGTGGTCGTATGCCTGCATTTTGTGGACACTTGGGTGGTCATGCCGGGACTGGCGTGCTGCCTGCTGAGCGGCCTGTTCTACTCCAGTTGCACGGCCATCGGCTTTTTCAAATTTGCCTGGATCGGCTACAAATGGCTGATCAGCCTTTGCGCGGGCTTCTGGGGCACCATGTTCTGGGGACCGTGGGGTGATGACCTCATTGCACGTCTTGTTCCCTTGGGCATGGACGGACCACTGCGTTTCGTGCGTGCCTGCATTCTGCCGGAAAGCATATGGGAGGGCGCGTTGCAACTGGCCATCATCCTTTCCATGTGTCTGATTTCCGTATATCGGCCCCTTTCCTTTCATCTCCTGCACGATAGCCGCCACCACGCGGCCTGAGAGGCCACGCCGCTTGCCCAACGTCTGGACGTGGGGCTTGTGCCCGTGCGTAAACTTGGCAAACTCTTGTACAAGACCATCTCCGCGTCCTATGATCTTGGAATACGGCTCCGCCACGCTAAATATGCATACGGACACTCCCTGACGCCGCAGGACAGGGTGCTTGATCGTGGATGACGTTCTGGCCACCGGGGAGGAACGGCGGCGGCGACCATGAGCCTTGTCCGGCGGCTGGGAGCCTCCGTCGCGGGCTGCGCCGTACTGCTGGAGCTTGACACCATGGGCGGGCGCAAGGCGCTGGAAGGCGTGCCGTTTTTCACTGTGCCGCACGTCTATCTAGAGCGTGGTGTCAAGTTCAGGGAAGGCAAAGAAAAACACGCCGGTTTCAGGCTTTCTGTACCGATACCGATCCGGGCGTACTGTAGAGACACAGCGCCGCCGCTCATGGGTTCCACAGACGGCGGCGCTTTTTCAAAAAAACGCCTTATATTTTCCTGAGTTCCGTATACCAGGCCGCCGCTTCTGCCAGCAGCCCATTGGTGCGCGCGGCCAAGGCCTGCGGGTCCTTGAGGTAGCCGTCCAGCAGCAGACTGGCGTCAAAAAGGCTCCGGGTCATTTCCGCCAGGATCCGGTCCTGCCCTTCAGCCTTGAACATGCGCAGCATGTTGCGCAGCAGGGGATGATCCCGGTTGACCTCCAGCACCTTGACCGGCAGAGAGTCGTCCTTCTGCATGACCTTGAGCAGCTTTTCCATGGACGAGCTCATGCCGCCGTCGGGCGAGACCAGCACCGCCGGGCTGTCGGCCAGACGGTGCGACACGCGGACTTCCGTCACCTTGTCGCCCAGAATTTCCTTCATCCGGGCCAGCAGCTTGTCAAAAGAAGCATTGTCCTCCTCGGAGAGCGGCGCGGCAGCCTCTTTTTCCGGCTTTTCCTTGTCGACAAAAGAGGCCAGTGCGTCGTCGGCCGCGTTTTCAGCGGCCTTGAAGTCCCATTCCTTGTATTTGCCCAGCCCTTCCATGACGAACTCGTCCACGGGTTCAAAAAGGTAAAGCACCTCAATGCCCTTCTTGCGGAAAAGCTCCATGTGCGGATTGAGCCGCGCGGCCTCGCGGTTGGGCGCGGCCACGTACCAGAAAGTCTTCTGACCTTCGGGCGCGCGGGCCATATATTCGTCCAGGCTGGTCAGGGCCTCGGCGTCGGGCAGGGTGGAGGAATTGAAGCGCAGCAGGGCGCTGACCCGCTCCCGGTTGGGGAAGTCGTGATAGCCCAGTTTGAAGATCTTGCCGTGCAGCTGCCAGAAGCGCTTGTACTTCTCCGCATCATCCTTGGCCATTTTTTCCAGATGGCTCAGGGTCTGCTTGACAATGACCTGATTGATCTTGCGCAGGAGCACGTTTTCCTGAAGCGTTTCGCGCGAGATGTTTAGGGGCAGGTCTTCGGTGTCCACCACGCCCTTGAGAAAGGCTAGGTATTCGGGGATCAGCTCCTTGTTGCGGTGCTGGATAAGCACGCGCCGGGCATAGAGATCCAGGCCCCAGAAGTCGCGGTCCGCGCCGAAAAAGTCTTGGCCGGAATCCGGGATGTACAGCAGGGAGTTGAACTGCACGGGCGCGTCCACGGCGATATGCTGCACGTCCAGGGGAGCCTTGGCGTCATAGCTCAGGGCCTTGTAGAAATCGTCGTACTGCTCCTTGGTCACGGAGGACTTGGGCTCACGCCAGAGCGCGGGCTGGGTGTTGACGCGCTCGCCGTCCACAAACACCGGGAAGGGCACAAAGGCCGAATGTTTGTGGATGGCCGACTCCACCCGGAATTTTTCCAGAAATTCCACGGCGTCGTCCTTGAGATGGGCCTTGACCACAGTGCCGCGTTTGGGCTCTCCGGCGTCGGAAGGCTCCACGCTGTACGAACCCAGACCGTCACTGATCCAGACATGAGCCTGGGCGTCCTTTTCAAAAGCTGGGCGCGAGGTCACTTCCACTCTGTCGGCCACCATGAACACCGAGTAAAACCCCACGCCGAAACGCCCGATGATGTTGGTCGCGTCGGCCGTTGCGGCTTCGCCATCCGCCGCGTCGCCACCTTTGCCGTTGCCCTTTTCCCTGCGGGTCTGGGATTCGGCGGCCAGACCAGCCAGAAACTCCTCGGAGCCGGACTTGGCGATGGTGCCCAGATTTTCTGCCAGTTCCACAGCGCTCATGCCCAAGCCGGTGTCGACGATGGTCAGGGTTTTGGCGTCCTTGTCAATACTGATCCGGATTTCCAGGGGCAGATCCGGCCCGCACGGGCTTTCGCCCCGGTTGACACGGAAGCGCAGCTTGTCCAAGGCGTCCGAGGCGTTGGAAATAAGCTCACGCAGAAAAATTTCCCGGTTGGTGTACAGGGAATTGGTAAGAATATGCAGCATCTTGCGCACTTCGGCGCGGAATTGGCGGGTCTTTTTGCCGGCTTCGGCCATGACGAACCTCCTGAAAAAAGCGTTACTCCAGTAAATAATACCTTTTTTCAGGTTTTCAAGTCCGGAAATGCCGCAAAACGTAACTAGAAGTCATTTCATAATTCCAGAAAAGGTCATGAAAATCGTGTCATCGAATTACATGAGCAAATACCAGGGATTAACAGATGAACAATGGGCAATTTTGGGACCTC
>APFI01000122.1 GCA_000403945.1 Desulfovibrio sp. Dsv1 | reverse complement strand
CTTTCGTTTACCTGGCAGCCTCAATGATTTGGATCAGATAGTTTGCAAACATACCCTAGTCTTAGCCAGAACAGCCCCTTTTACTTTTTACAATAATGAGTCCTGAACTAGGTGCCCACAAAAATCAAACGGACCGCCATATTTTCGCGGCCATTTAGCACTGGGACGAGTAAGCGGCCGCCCGCGCTTGCCCGGCGGCGCACAAGGGCTTATCCTGACGCAGGATCGTTCCATTTTACCGCCACGGAGGGACCACATGGCGCGCCGTTTTTGTTTGCTTCTGCTTTTGCTTTGCTGCGCAATTCCGGCCCAGGCCGAAAACCGCGACTTCGCCCAGTTCAGCGCAGATCTGCCCGACGGATGGGACGGACAAGAACGCACGGCCTTCAGCACTGGCAGCCAAGACGAATACATGCTGGTGCTGGGCAGACAGGATCAGGAGCGCTTTCTGGCCCAGATCAGCATCTATCTGCTGCCCAACACGCCCAAGTCCACCGCCGAGGAATTCGCCCGCAAAATGACCGGATTGCAGGGCGACACCTCCGAACCCGCGCAGGAAGGCCGCTTCTGGACGTTCAGCGGTGTGCCCCGCAACCAGACCTTCAAAGGCCGGGCCGTCACCAAGGTCGCCGCCACAACGGAACGGATTCTGATCATCATCGCCCAGGATCCGGACCAAATCGGCGCGGACAAGGTTGTGGACAGCCTCAGGGGCGTGACGTCCGAGGCCAGAGCCATACTGGGAAGATAGCATGCCAGCAGTCAACTGCCAGCCGCAGTTAGTAAAAAACAGGCGAATGTGGAGCAAAGAAGCACTCTTCCGGCACAGCCCCTTGCTCCGTACCCGCCTGTTGCCGCGTTTGCGGCCCCTATGCGTCGTGCCAGCCCAGAAACATCTTGTAGGCCGGATTGTCCGACTCATCCACATGCGGATAGCCCATGCGCTCCACCCGCGCCAGGAAATCCTCGAAGGCCTCGCGCTGGTCCTCGGGCGCGTCAAAGCCCACCAGCACCCGGCCGTAGTCGGCCCCGTGATAGCGGTACTGGAACAGGGTAATATTGAATTCCACGCGCATGGCGTCCATGAAATCCAGCAGCGCACCGGGCCGTTCCGGAAAAGCGAAGCGCAGCAGGCGCTCGTTGGCGATCTGCGGCGCGTTGCCGCCCACCATATGCCGCAGGTGCAGCTTGGCCAGTTCGTTGTCGCTCAAGTCGCGGGCGCTGAAACCCTGCTCGCGCAGATCGGCCAGCACCTCTGCCGCGTCACCGCGCCCCTTGATCTTGATGCCCACCAGCACCCGGGCCTTTTCCGGATCCGCGAAGCGGGTGCACAGTTCGGTGATGCTGCGTTTGCCGATGGTCGCGCAGAGATGACGAAAGCTGCCCACCTTTTCCGGTATGGTTACGGCCAGCAGGGCTTCGCGTTCCGCGCCAATTTCCGAGCGGTCCACCACATGGCTGAGACGGTCGAAATTCATGTTCGCGCCGCTGACGATGGCGACTAGGGTGGCGTCCCTGATCCCGCCAGCGGCATAAGCCCGCAAACCGGCCAAGGACAAGGCTCCGGCGGGCTCGGCCACTACGCGGGTATCCTCGAAAATATCCTTGATGGCCCCGCAGATGGCGTCTGTGTCCACAGTGATGATGTCGTCCAGCAGGTCGCGGCAGAGTGCGAAGGTTTCCTCTCCCACCAGCTTCACGGCCACGCCGTCGGCGAACAGACCCACGTCGCTGAGTTCCACGGGGTAACCCGCCATAATGGAGCGGCGCATGGCGTCGGAATCCACAGGCTCCACGCCGATGAGCCGGATATCCGGACGCAGATGCTTGATGTAGGCGGCCACCCCTGCGGCCATGCCGCCCCCGCCGATGGGTACGAAAACCGCGTGGATATCGTCCGGGTGCTGGCGCAGGATTTCCATGCCGATGGTGCCCTGCCCGGCGATCACGTCCGGGTCCTCAAAGGGAGGAATGAACACTGCGCCGCTCTGGCGGATGAGGTCCCGGGTATGTCGCCAGGCGTCGCTGAAGGACTCGCCGGAAAGCACCACCTGCCCGCCCAGCCGCCGCACCGCCGAAATCTTGATGGCGGGGGTGGTCACGGGCATGACGATAGTGGCTTCGCAGCCCAGGCGCTGGGCCGAAAGGGCTACGCCCTGCGCGTGGTTGCCAGCCGAGGCGGCGATGACGCCGCGCCGCAGTTCCTCGGGCGAAAGACGGGCCATCTTGTTGTACGCGCCGCGCAGCTTGAAGGAAAAGACCGGCTGCAAATCCTCGCGTTTGAGCAGCACTTTGTTGCCCATCCGCCGCGACAGGCTCACGGCTTCGTCCAGGGGCGTTTCCACCGCCACGTCGTAGACGCGACTCAAAAGAATGCGGTTCAGATAATCGCTGTGATCGTGCATAGATATGTCCTCGACTGGGTAAAAACCGCGCCCAGAGGGCCGGAATCCCGTGCCGGTGGGCGGCGCACAGGGGGGGGCCGTGCGCATAATCTTTTTTATGTACACCCGGCACGCGCGCTTCTCAAGCCTCAATCACGCCTCACCTTTTGGCACATTGGGATCATACGGCGCACGTAAAAAGCGGCCGCCTGTTCGCGGCCGCTTTTTACGTGCGGGCACGGCGGCGTTTTTCGCCGGAATCAGGCTGCGGGACCGCTGCCGGACGGGGGAGCAGAAATCTGCCTTGAAAAATGCGGACCAGCGTGCCGACGATCAAAAGTCCGATGGACCAGATTGGAAAAGATGAAAATGAGCCAGCTCAGCAGGGCGATGGGACTGCCGGGATCGTGCACCAGAAAACGCAATGCGGATGTGGACATGGCGGAAACGCCGAAGGAGAAGCTCCAGAAGGAAGAAGAAAAAGGCTGCTCAAATGTCCAGACCAGCAGCCGGGCCAAGAAGATCAGTTGCAGCATGCCGTAACCGAAAAGCACTTGAGCGAAAATATTCGCCACCCCGCCGTTGACCGACAGATAGGCCGTACAGGCCACCAAGGGCGGAGCGAGCTGGATGCCGATGGTCGGGCGCACCGGCTTGGGCAGTTCTCCCAATGTGCGCAGGCGCGCGAGAATCACGGGTTCCAGACTCAGCCAGGAAAAAATGCCCGCGCCCAGAAAGAGGAAGCCCCAATGGCCGTAGCCGAGGCTGCCCAGCGCAATGGCGCTGATCAGGTTGCTGGCCACCGTGGGCAGATACACGCCCGGCGTGGTGGCTTCCGGCGTGTGACGCCCCCGCCAGAGTCCGGCGCTACGGTAGGCGGCAAAGGCCAGCTGCCCCACCGTGCCCAGCACGATCAGCCAGAAGGCCAACGGCTTGGCGTAGGGAGCCACAGCTACGCCCACCAGCATGGTGGTGCCGGGAAAAAGGCTGATGAAGCAGCACTGAATGGGGTCCCGCACCTCGGCCAGCGCCGCCGCGCGGCGGAACAGCCATTTATAGATGAACACACAGGCCAGAACCAGCCAGACGGCCACGCCCAACGCCATCAGGCATTCACCCGCCAAGGCGGGCAAGGCCCAGTGCGCCGCGGCGAAACGCCAAGCCGATCCCATACCGATGATGCCCAGCACCATGCCGAAATACGCGGCCGGGATGGGAAAATACCCATCCAGCGGCGTGAGAACCGTTCCGCCATATCCGCCTCCACATTTCTTAAAAAGAATTATCCTTTCTGATAAGCTTGACATGCGCCTATGACAAGACAGGTGAAAAAATTCGCCGTACCCCGCCGCAATCACGCATGAACAGGACGCGTCCCCCCGTCCGGTTCGCAAGCGGGGAGAAGAAGACGTGGGAATAGCACACCGGAACGATGAACAGCGGGGCCACCGCACCACAGCTAGACTCTTCCATGCCGCAGGCCCAGATGCGTGCGGACGACCTCCTTGTTCCAGATCCGAGAACCGCTCCTCCCCGGTGAGCCATTGTTACAGAAAAAACAAGGCTCTGTACTAAGAAAGGGTTTACGAAAAGCTAACTCCTTGATGTATTTTACTTACCTAATATTTTCAAAGAGTTAACCAAATGAATCTCTACCAATTCATCCAATCACTCAATTCAGACCAAAAATCTCAACTTCTTCATATTCTTCAATCAATAATCTAATGAAAATTTAGCCTCAACTAAATTTTCTAATGGTTTATATTGCCCAAAATGTGGATGTGTTGAAAATATTACCAAATTCTGCTTCAAAAATAGGCATCAAAGATTTCGGTGTAGAAACTGTTTTGGATATTTAATGAGGTCACAAACTCTTTTCTTATGGGCACCAAGAAAAATATATCCACATGGAAAAATATCTTTATTATATGTTAAATCATTTCCCAATCATAAAATCCGCTATAATCTGTGGGATTAGAAGTCATTTCATGATTCCAGAAAAGGTCATGAAAATCGTGCAATCGAATTTCATGCGCAAATACCAG
>APFI01000121.1 GCA_000403945.1 Desulfovibrio sp. Dsv1 | reverse complement strand
GCTCATGAAATTCGATTACACGATTTTCATGACCTTTTCTGGAATTATGAAATGACTTCTAGAAGGGCACTTCGTCCATATTGGATGCCTCCGAGGGGAAGGCCGGACCCAGATCCTCATCCTGAGGCTGCCGGCGCGGGGTCGGACGCTGGGGGGCTTGGCCGCTCTGTCCGGCCGATCCGCTTTGTCCGCGCGGGGCCTGTCGTGGCGCGCCGCCAGCGGGAGCGCCCGCGTGCTCATCCTCATAGCCGCCTTGCCCTCCGCGCGGGGAGTCGCCCTTGCGGTCCAGAAACTGCACCCGCTGGGCCTTGATTTCCGTCGTGTAACGGTCCTGGCCCTGCTGATCCTGCCATTTGCGGGTCTGCAGGCTGCCCTCCACATAGACAAGACTGCCCTTGGAGAGGTAGTTGGCGCAGTTTTCGGCTTGGTGCTGGAACACCGACACGCGGTGCCACTCGGTGCGCTCCACCTTGTTGCCGTCGCGGTCGGTATAGGATTCGTCAGTGGCCACGTTCAAGCTGGCCACCGGCGATCCGCTCTGGGTGTAACGCAGTTCGGGGTCGCGGCCCAGTCGGCCGATGATCATGACTTTATTCAGCATTGCTGTGCTCCCGGATAAATACGGATACAGGACGGCCGCCGTCAGTTCAGGCCACGAAGGCCTGTTCCAGCTGATCAAGCACGTCTTCCAGTTGATCGCTCAGGACGTTGGCTTCACGCGGTCGCCAGTCGGCCAGGGCCTTTTCCAGATTCTGCTTCAGGCGCGCGGCCTTGCGGATGCCCGGTCCCAGGGCCTCTTGGCGGGCTTTGGGCCACTTCATGAAGGTCAGGCCCTCGTCCAGGGCGCGCACCATTTCCAACACGCCGCGCTTTTCGTGCCTGATGGGCACGCTGAAGGCCAGCTCGGCCAGTTTGGGCCAGAGTTCTTCCAACAGATCTTCATTCCAGGTAACGACGCCGACCCGGATTTGCAGTACTTTTCCCATAATTAGTGTACCATATGAAGGGTGGGGCGGCATGTCGCCGGGCCGCGTCAACTGGCCCGGAGCCGCTGCCGTTACTCTTTTTCCGTCCATTCGGTCTGGACGCGCATGATCACATTTTGAATAGCTGGAAACTGGTCCTGCGGGCAGACGCCAATGAGCGGCGCGCCCGTCTCCATGTTTTCGTTGTACTTGAAGTAGACGGCGTAAATAACGCCGTCCGGACCCGTGTAGTGCAGGGGCACCTCGCGCTTCATGCGCGACATGATCAACAGCTCCATGCCGTCCCGTACCGCCACGGAATGCGCGTCCGAAGCGCGTATTTTTTTGTCCACTTCGGGCGTGAAATAGTATTTGGCCCGCTCCGGCGCGCGGAAGAGATGCAGGGTCTTTTGCAGGATGGCCCGCTGCACTTCCTCGCGGGTGAGCATGTGGCGCAGCATCGCCAGAGGCGTGCCCGCCTCCACGAAGCGGCCTTCCAGATCGCTGTGTAGCACGCTGACTTCGCCTTTTTCCGGCGCGCAGATGGGCTTCGGATTGCGCTCGCGTTCCAGTGTGGCGATCTGGGTGCCGGGTTTTTCCTTCCACTGGCCTTGGGGGCCCATGACCTTGTCGCCGGTTTTCAGACCGGCGAAGGTCACCTGCCCGGTGTGGGGCGTGGCGATGACTATCTCGCGATAGGGCGATGCCTTGATTTCATCCAGCAAAGCGGAAATGTCGATCATTTTTTGTCCGTATGTTCTCTTTTGGGGCTTACCGTCCCAAACCTCGTCCGGGGAGAATGATTCCCCCGGCCCTCCGCTTCCGACATTGTGTTGCCGCATAACACGATGTCGGCGATGGGGGGGCAGGGCATGCCCCTGCCGGGGGAGGAGTCCCCAATTCAATGCTACCGATAATACAAGTTTCTGCCGCCGATGGTAAGCAGGGCCTGTTTGAGGTTGGCCCTGATCTGCCGCCGGTCCCAGATGCCCTGAATGTGGCCGCGCGACAGGGCACGGTAGGAGCGGTGGTACTTGGGCGGAATGTCCATCCCCGTGGTTTCCTTGATGACGCCCGGCCCGGCGAAACCGATATTGGAGGAGCGCACCGCGAACTGGTAGGGCGAGCAGCCCAGGAAGCTGGCCACCGGCCCGGCGAAGGAATTGGTGTCGTAGAGCACCATGTACAGGCCGCCGGATTCGATATAGCGGCGCACGGCCACAGTGCAGCGCGGCATCTGGATCACGCCGTGGGTTCCCTCCTGGATGCGGATGCCCGCCGTGCCGTGCACGTAGGCTAGGAAGGGGTAATGCTTCTTGGCGGCGCGCTGCGCGGCTTCCACGAATTTATAGCCTTCGGCCGCGCCCACGGAGCCGCCCCGGAAGGTGCCCATGAGCATGGCCACCACCATCTTGATATTGTCGATGCGGGCTTCGAAGGTCATGCAGCCGCTCTTGGTCCCGTTTTTTTTCTGGGCTTCGGCGATGCGCTCGGTGAAACCGGGGAAGTCCAGAGGATTGCCCGCCTCGATTTCGCTGTTGAACTCAAAAACCGAACCCGGGTCAAAGACGTTTTTCACGTACCACTCGGGCTCCATGGGGAAATGGTAGCCGCAGTGGCTGCACACGCCCGCAAATTCCGCGAACAGGTCCGGGCCCCAGAGGTCCAGACATCCGTAGGAGGCGCTGTTGGGACAGGTCAGGGTGCGGTCGATCTTGTAGCGCGGCGAGAGGTAATTCCACTTGTGGCGACGCGAATCGTCCGACCAGGCCGAAAGGGCGGTGAGTTCCCTGGCCTTGTTGTCCGTTCGGCTGGGCAGATTGCGGGTCAGCTTGCGCCAGGGTGCGAACAGGCGGCCCTTGAACATTTCCCATTCGTTGTCCACCTCTTCCATGAAGCTCCGGATCTGCCGCTGGTGCTTGCGGTAGAAATCATACTTGAAGCTGACCCAAGGCTTGGAGAACCAGTCCCAGAAAGCGGCGGTGGTCTTGGTCAGGAAGGGACGGCGGTCGCGCGCGGCCTGACGCGAAAGGCGCAGGAACTTTTGTTGGCGACGCTCGCGCAGGCGGTTTTGGGCCGCCGTGGACAGGCCCCAGCGGATGTGCAGCTCGTCCAGATTGACGTCCGGATTGCGGTGGCGCGAGAGGGTCAAGCCCCGGAATCCGGGCAGCTTGCGCGTGGAGATGACCACCTCGTCGGTGGCCCGGATGATCTCTTGGCGCAGATGGCGGAAAAAGTCAAAATGCCAAGGCCGCGCCCCTAGGGGTGGTTCCTGCACGATGCGGTCGATGTAGCCGAAGCGCAGATTGTCCTGGGCCGTGATGTGCAGGTTTTCGGCGCAGTGCTCGATGAGCTCGGGCGTGGCGCGCTGCCCGGCCTCGAGCCGGCCTTCAATGGCTGCGGCCCCTTCCGGCGAAATGACGGAATAATAGCCGTGCGAGAGCATCAGGCGCTTGTCGGCCAGACCGATGGCCTCGGCCCCGCCGGAGCCGCCCTCGGAAATCACGGCCACAATGGGTACACGCAGGCCCGCCATGCCATAGATGTTACGGGCGATCTGCTGGGCCGCGCCGGGGTAGTCCTCAATGGGGAAGGATCCGGGCGTGAAGATATAGGCGTGGATGGGAATGCCTTCGGTTTCGGCCACGCGCATGTACTGGAGAGCCTTGGCGTTGCCCCAGGGCTTGACCGAACCGCCGTTGCGGAATTCTGCGCCGTGGCCCTTTTCCTGCCCGATGACCATGACAGACTGGGTATAGGTTTTCTTGCCCCGGCGGCGGGTGATCACCGCGCGGGCGATGAGCATGCTGGGGTCCAAACTGTGCTCGTCCTGGCCGCCCACTTCCGTGAAGTTGTCGTAGACGTTTTCCAGAATGTCGCGCAGGCAGATGCGCTGGGGGTGGCGCACGATGCGCACCCGGTCCATGGGCATGACGCCGCTTTCCAGTCGACGCTCCACATAGGCGAACAGATCCTCGACTGTGGCCAGATCCGCATAGGGATCGTTGAGCAAACCGGAACGGGCGCGTTCGGCGAAGGCCGAGAGCCGCTCTTCCAGCAAGTCCGCGTTGTCATTGTGTTTGCCCGCGAAAATGTCCTGCATGTAGGTCAGTCTGTCGCGCAGACTCTGGATGCGTTTTTCGATATTGTTGTCCATAAGTTGGAGTGCGCCGGTTACATCGGTGCCTTGAGGTAGTTGAAATAACTGTCACCGCACTGGACAGCGGCCAGAGGGTTATGGCCCAGCATGCGGTTATTGACGGCCAGCACCGTGGCCGGGGCCTCCATATGGCGCAGGGCCAGTGTGTCGTGTCCCACGCAGATGCCCAGCAGCACGTTGAAGTCCACCTGGGCCCGGTTCATCAGTTCGGCATGGAGCAGCGAATTGCACATGCTTTCCGGGTGCTCCGGGTTGAGTAGATTCTCGCCCGTCAGTCCCACATCGCTTTTGGACAGGCCGCCCGCCTTGCAGATCACGGAAGCAACCTCCAGGCCCTGGGCCTTGAATATTTCCGCCGCGCCCGCAGCCTCACGCCGCATGTCGATGCAAAGAGCAGACCCAAACGCTGATAGCCCATGGCCTCGGCAAAGGCCACGATTTCAAGAATTCGGGGACGACAGGGCATGCGCCCGCCGTTGGGCAGCCGGGCGTAGCTGTGCCATTCCACTTTGGCGGCCTGACGTGCGAAATGCCGGATGTCCGACCTGGCGTAGGCTTGGCGGCTTTGCTCCACCAGTTCTTGCTGGACCGCCAAAGGGCAGTCCGGCGGATATTTGCCGCCGGGCACGTAACAGAGCCTTTCCTCACGTTTGAAAGGACAGCCCGTGCAATGGGGCAGGGGAGAAGCGCCGTACATGCGGAAAATCCGGTTGCGGTTAAAAACGCAGAATGCGTCCGGTATTGGCCTTCAGAAAATCCACGTTGGATTTAAGGGGCTTGCCCGCGCCGTTCTGGCCTTCCAGGCGCAGATTGTTCAAAAATTCCAGCCCCCGCGCCTTGACCTCGTCCAGATCCTTGCCCCAGATGATGGCCAAGGCCAGATTTGGGTCGAATTCCGTGGGAATTTCGTACGGTTCGTTGCGGGGCACATGGGTCAGCATGTTCAGCCAGGGCTGGTCTTTCCACTGGAAGTGCTCAATGCGGCCCACCCAGGGCGTGAAATTGTTGTCCGGGTCTTCGGCGATGAGGCGGTACTCAATGCCCACGCCCTCGGAGGCGATATCCGCTTGGCTGTAGCCCAGCGGCTGGCCCAGTCCGATGCGGACCTGCTCGGCGATGAGGTCCACGCCCTCCTTGCCGTGCAAGCGCGAAATGCGGGCTGAAACGCCGTTTTCCACCTGGATGCGGGTGTTGACCTCCATGAGGAAAGGCTCGCCCTTGCGGGTGACGATCCATTCCCAAGTGCCCACGTTGTCATAGCTCACCTTGCGGGCCATGGCTAGGGAGTAGTCCACAATGGCCGTGAGCACGCGGCCCGCGTTGAAGGTGTACTCCAGCTCGTCCGGCACGAAGCCGGGCGCGACCTCAATGCGTTTTTGCAGGCCTGTGGACTGGATGGAACAGTTGCGCGTGCCAAAATGCACGGGATTCGTGCCCGAGCGATCCGAAACGATCTGCACTTCCAGGTGGTTGAAATCCGTGATGCGCTGCTCGATGAGCACGCCTTCGTCCTTGAACTGGCGCAGGGCGTAATTGCGGATGCGCCGGTAGACCGAGCGGAACTGGTCCGGGTCGTAGACTTCCTCGATGCCCATGCCGCCGCCGCCAGCCGAAGCCTTGACCAGCACCAAGGGACGCTGGATGCCCTGCTGTTCCTGAAATTCAAAAACCGACTTGGCGATGCGTTCGGCTTCCATCTCGTCGTAAATGGGGCGGTCGGAGCCGGGTACCGTGGGCACGCCCAGGCCGCGCGCCAAGCGTTTGGTGTTGATCTTGTCGCCCAGCTCGCGGATGATTTTCCAGGAGGGACCGATGAAGATCAGCTTTCGGTCGCGTTTGGTGACCCGGCGGGCGAAGCGGAAATCCTCGGCGAAAAAGCCGTAGCCCGGATGCACGGCGGTGCAGCCCGCCTCATCGGCCACAGCCATCAGCTCGTTGGCGTCGTGGTAGGAGGAAACCTGAAAGAGGCTTTTTTCGCCGCCTTCCTCGCGGGCCAGGCGCACATGGCCAGAGGCCGCGTCCTCGGCGGTGTAGACAGTCGTGAAGGCCACGTCCAGTTTGCGACAGGCCCGCATGATGCGCATGGCTATTTCGCCCCGGTTGGCCACCAGAACCTTGTGCTCACTCAACGTGATTTCCGCAGCCGCATCCTTGGTGCCCTTCTTCTTGCTGCTGCCCTGAACCTTGTTCAAGCCTCTCTCCCCGGGAACAGTGCTCTTCCCTTCGTGTCATGCCCGCGCCGCTCTTGTGGGTGGAATACACACGGGCTACAGTGGGCGGGCTGTCGGACCCGAAATTTACCAGAAGTTGAGAGATAATCTTATGCAAAATTCGCAAGAAGTCCAGCTTGCCGTTGACGCGTTACGGGCCGCGTTGCCCGCTTCCACAGCGAAGGGCGCGCCCTTGTTGGGCCTGATTCTGGGTACCGGGCTGTCCGGCTTGGCCGCCGAACTGCTGACCGGTTCCCCGGCCGACGGGCCGTCTGGGGACGCGTCGGGCGCGCGCGTGCCTTTCGCGGACCTACCCGGTTTTCCGTTGTCCGGCGTGGATTCGCACCAGGGGGCTTTTGTGCTAGGCCGCCTGAACGGCGTGCCGGTGCTGGCCCAGCAGGGCCGCTGCCATTTGTACGAGGGCAGAAGCCCGGACGAGGTCTGCATGGGCGTGCGGGTCATGGCCGGTCTGGGCGTGAGGATCCTGATCATCACCAATGCCGCAGGAGCGCTGAACCCGCGCTTCGAGGCCGGAACCCTGATGTGCATGGCCGACCAGATCAACCACACCGGCGCGTCGCCCTTGGCTGGCCCCGGTTACGCGGTTTGGGGCGAGCGCTTTCCGGACATGAGCGCGCCCTTTGACCCAGTCCTGCAGACATTGGCTCTGGAAACGGCCGGGGCACTGGGCATCCGCCTGGAACGCGGAGTCTATATCGGTGTGCACGGGCCTGAGATGGAAAGCCCGGCGGAAACGCGTATGTACCGTCAGTGGGGGGCCGATGCCGTGGGCATGAGCACCGTGCTGGAGGTCATCGCGGCGCGGCATTTGGGCATGCGGGTGTTGGGTGTTTCCTGCCTGTCCAATAAAAATCTGCCGGACTGCATGGTGCCCGTGCCCCTTACGGAGGTAATCGCAGTGGCTGGACGCGCGGGCGAAAATCTGGCCCGGCTGTTGCGGGCCTTGGTGACAAAACTCTGAAAAATGCGTACAGACCGAAGCTCTTTCAGAGCATGCGACAAATAATCGTCCTCGTTCATTTGCGCAATGTTCCAGAGCGTCGGCGCAAAGGCGCTTGCGCGGCTCCCACGGCGGACCGTTTTGTCCGCCGTTGTTATTCTTTCTTAATGTAAGGTTTTTCCCATGCAGCAGAATGATTTTCTCCGCAATGTGGCCATCATCGCCCACGTCGACCACGGCAAGACCACGCTGGTGGACGCCCTTTTCAAACAGAGCGGCGTGTTCCGCGCCGACCAGCGCGTGGACGACCGCGTCATGGACAAGATGGATCTGGAACGCGAGCGCGGCATCACAATTGCCGCCAAAAACTGCGCCGTGCGCTGGAAAGGCGTGAAGATCAACATCATCGACACGCCGGGCCACGCGGACTTCGGCGGCGAGGTGGAACGTTCCCTCTCCATGGCCAGCGGGGCCATTCTGCTGGTGGACTCTTCGGAAGGCCCGCTGCCTCAGACCCGTTTCGTGCTGCGCAAAACCTTGGAAGCCGGCCTGCCCGTGGTGGTGGTCATCAACAAGATCGACCGCAAGGACGCCCGGCCCCAGGAAGTGCTCAACGAAATCTATGATTTGTTCATTGACCTGGGGGCCAGCGAAGATCAGCTGGAATTTCCAGTGCTTTACGCCATCGGCCGCGCGGGCGTGGCCATGAACAATGTCGACGACCCACAGGAAAACCTGTCCCCGCTTCTCGAAACCATTCTCACTAGGCTGCCGGGCCCGTCCTACGATCCGGAGCAGCCCTTCCAGATGCTGGTGGCCGATCTGGATTATTCGGATTATCTGGGGCGGCTGGCCGTGGGCCGGATCATGCACGGCAAGGTGTTCGCCAAGGAATCTCTGGTCTGCATCGGCGAGGACGGCGCGGCGCGATCCCTGCGCGCCACCCGGCTTCAGGTTTACGACGGCTTGCAGCTTTCCGAAGTGGAAGAGGCCCAGCCCGGCGACATCGTGGTATTGGCGGGCATTGAGGATGTGACCATCGGCGACACCATCTGCACCCGCGAGAGCCCGTGCGCCCTGCCGCGCATCCGCGTGGACGAGCCCACTGTGGCTATGCGCTTCGGCATCAACACCTCGCCCCTGGCCGGGCGCGAGGGCAAAATCGTGCAGAGTCGGGCCATCCAGGACCGTCTAATCAAGGAAAGCCTACGCAACGTGGCCATCCGCGTGGAAGAGACCGCAGACCGCGACGCCTTTTTGGTCAAGGGCCGGGGCGAATTTCAGATGGCCATTCTCATCGAGACCATGCGCCGGGAGGGCTTTGAACTGTCCGTGGGACGACCCGAGGTGATCCTGAAAAAGGATGCCAGCGGCAAGACCTTGGAGCCCATCGAACACCTCTATGTGGATTGCGACGAAATCTTCATGGGCGTGGTCACGGACAAGCTGGCCCAGCACAAGGGCCGCATGCTCAACTGCACCAACAACGGCACGGGCCGGGTGCGCCTGGAGTTTTCCGTGCCCTCGCGCGGGCTGATCGGCTACCGCGACGAATTTCTCACGGACACTAGGGGCACGGGCATCATGAACTCCTATCTGGAGGGCTATGGGGAATGGCGCGGCGACTTTCCCACGCGCTTTTCCGGCTCCATCGTGGCCGACCGGCCCGGTGTGGGCGTGGCCTACGCCCTGTTCAATCTGGAGCCGCGGGGCACGCTCTTTGTGGAGCCCGGCGACCCGGTTTACGAGGGCATGATCGTGGGTGAGCACAACCGCGACAACGACATTGATGTCAACGCCACTAAGGAAAAGAAACTCACAAACCTGCGTGCCGCGGGCAAGGATGAAAACGTCATCCTCACGCCGGTGAAGAAGATGACCCTAGAGCACGCCCTGCACTTCGTGCGCGAGGACGAACTGGTGGAAGTGACGCCTCAGTCCATCCGGTTGCGCAAGGCCGAGCTGTCCTCCCTGCGACGCTATCAGATCGCGGGCAAGGCCGCCAAGAACAATGCCTAATCGCCTGTGGCCGGGCTCGGCGGTATCTTTCGCCGTTCACCATGCCGGAACACAAGCACAGCGCCATGTCGGCATGCTCGGCGGTGTGTTGAGGCCCGAACCGGAGGTACACGATTTATTGCTTATAGCATAGCCCATCAGTTTTTTGTTTTTTGCCGCCAAGCGGTTGAGCCCGGCGATAAACTGGAGCAGCGCCCGGTTATAGCGCCATTCGCGCTCTTTGAGGTGGAGTTCGAACTTTTGCTTCACGCCATTAAACTTTGCCAGATGACGTTTTTTGAAAGCTCCAGAACGCCTCGATGCCGTTGCTATAATCCGGTTTTTTACTTTGCCGAGCGGTTCGGGCAAATTGAAATCCGCAATCCCCGCAACGATGCCTTTGCCTTCCCGGAACCTTTCCGCTCCGGTATGCCGCGCGGGCATGATACTTGGGGCAATTGGGCTTGGCTTCCATATCTCTCCTCTACAGGAAGGCCATAACCTGATTACATCAGATTGTTAATACCCTCAACTTTTACAACAGCGTGCTTTCACGCGTGTCGGCCCTGACAGAAACCGCAACCCGCATTGACAGCGGCCCTGCAAGCGGATAAGATAATTTGCTAAAGTTTATACAATTATTTTAGCTTATTATGAGGAAATCATGTTCACCAATCGCGGCAAGGCACTGACCTTCGACGACATTTTGCTGATTCCCGGCTATTCCGACGTAACCCCCGACGCCGTTGACATCACCACTTGGCTCACACCCTCCATTCCCCTGCGCATTCCCCTGCTCTCCGCCGCCATGGACACCGTGACGGAATCGGCCATGGCCATTTCCATGTCCCGGATGGGCGGCATCGGCATCATCCACAAGAATATGCCCGTGGAACGCCAGCGCCTGGAAGTGGAGCGGGTCAAGAAGAGCGAAAGCGGCATGATTCTGGACCCGGTGACCATTTCTCCCCGTAACTCCGTGCAGGAAGCCCTGGACCTGATGTCCGACTTCCGCGTTTCGGGTCTGCCGGTGGTGGACGGCGAACGCCTAGTGGGCATCCTGACCAACCGCGACGTGCGCTTTGTGGAAGACGCTCAGGCCGTACGTGTGGCCGACGTGATGACCAGCAACAAGTTGATCACCGTGCCCATGGGCACCTCTCTGGTCGAGGCCAAACGTCATCTACACGAGCACCGCATCGAAAAGCTTTTGGTGGTGGACGAAAACAAGCGCCTGCGCGGCCTGATCACCATGAAAGACATCGACAAAGTCCAAAAATATCCCAATGCCTGCAAGGACGCCAACGGCCGCCTGCGCGTGGGCGCGGCCATTGGCATCGGCAAGGATTCCGAGGCCAGGGCCGAACAGCTGCTGGATGCCGGGGCCGACGTGCTGGTGCTGGATTCGGCCCACGGCCATTCGGTCAACGTGCTCAACGCCATCCGCGCCGTCAAGACGAGCTTTCCCAACTGCCAGCTCATCGCGGGCAATGTGGCTACCTATGAAGGCGCGCGCGCCATTCTGGAGGCCGGAGCCGATAGTGTGAAAGTGGGCATCGGACCCGGCTCCATCTGCACCACTCGCATCGTGGCGGGCGTGGGCGTCCCCCAGATCACGGCGGTCATGGATGGCAGCCGCGCCGCGCGCGAGGCGGACCGTTGCTGCATTGCCGACGGCGGCATCAAGTTCTCCGGCGACATCGTCAAGGCCCTGGTGGTGGGCGCGCATTCGGTGATGATCGGCTCCCTCTTCGCCGGTACCGAGGAAAGCCCGGGCGAAACCATTCTCTATCAGGGCCGCACCTACAAGATTTACCGCGGCATGGGGTCCATCGACGCCATGAAGGAAGGCAGCTCGGACCGCTATTTCCAAGAGCGCAGCAAAAAACTGGTGCCCGAAGGCATTGTGGGGCGCGTGCCCTACCGGGGGCCGGTCATGGAAGCCGTGTACCAGCTCATGGGCGGCCTGCGCTCGGGCATGGGCTACGTGGGGGCGAAAACTCTGGACGATCTCTTCGAGAACACCACATTCTGTGAGATTTCCGCCGCCGGCCTGCGCGAAAGCCACGTGCACGACGTGGTCATCACCAAAGAAGCGCCCAACTACCGCATTGAGAACTAGCCCGCACGGGAGAGGATGAAACATGCCGCACAGCAAAGTCATCATCATCGACTACGGCTCCCAGGTCACTCAGCTCATCGCCCGTCGCGTGCGTGAGGCCGGGGTGTATTCCGAAATTCATTCCTGCGTGACCACATCCGCGCAGGTGGCGGACATGCATCCCTCGGCCCTGATTCTTTCCGGCGGCCCGGCCAGCGTGGGCGAGGCCGACGCCCCGGCCCTGGACCCCGGCTTTCTGGAACTGGGTGTGCCGGTGCTGGGCATCTGTTACGGCATGCAGCTTCTGGCCCAAAACATGGGCGGTCGGCTGGCCCAGTCCCTGACGCGGGAATACGGCCCGGCGGAACTGACCTTCAGCGCCCCCTGTCAGCTCTGGGACGGCTTGGACGCGAAAAATCCTTCCAGAGTCTGGATGAGCCACGGCGACAAGGTCTTGGCCCCGCCGCCGGGTTTCGCGGCCACAGGTCGCACGCCCACCCTGGACGTGGCCGCCATGGCCGACGAGCAGCGCCGGATCTACGCAGTGCAGTTCCATCCCGAAGTGTACCACAGCGTGGACGGCGAGCGCATGCTGCAAAACTTCCTGTTCAAGGTGGCCGGGATCACGCCGGACTGGACCATGTCCTCCTTTGTGGAACGCGTGGTCAAGGACATGGCCGAGCAGGTGGGCGATAAACATGTGATCTGCGCCCTGTCCGGCGGTATCGACTCCACGGTGGTGGCCGCGCTGCTGAACCGGGCCATCGGCAGGCGCCTGCACGGTATCTTTGTGGACAACGGCCTGCTGCGCCTCAACGAAGGCGACGATGTGGTCAATTACCTGCGCGAGCATTTCGACCTCAATCTCAAGTACGTGCAGGCGCGGGAGCGCTTCCTCTCCCGCCTCAAGGGCGTGGAAGATCCGGAGAAAAAACGCAAGATCATCGGGCACACCTTTATTGAAATCTTCGACGAAGAAGCCAAGAAACTGCCCCAAGTGGACTTTCTGGCTCAGGGTACCCTGTATCCGGACGTCATCGAATCCGTCTCGCGCAAGGGCCCCAGCGCGGTGATCAAAAGCCACCACAATGTGGGCGGCCTGCCCGACAGCATGAAGCTTAAGCTTATCGAGCCGTTGCGCGAACTCTTCAAGGACGAGGTGCGCAAGGTGGCGGCGGAGCTGGGCCTGCCCGACGCCATCGTCTGGCGGCATCCCTTCCCCGGTCCAGGCTTGGCCATCCGCGTGCTGGGTGAGATCACCGAAGAGCGCCTGAGCATCCTGCGCTTGGCTGACAAGATCGTGCGGGAGGAACTGCGCAAATCCGGCTGGTATCGCACGGTCTGGCAGGGCTTCGCCGTGCTGCTGCCGCTCAAGACTGTGGGCGTCATGGGCGACGGTCGCACCTACGAGCATGTTATCGCCCTGCGCGTGGTGGACAGCGTGGACGCCATGACCGCCGACTGGGCGCGCCTGCCCCCGGATCTCATCGCGCGTATGTCCGGTAGGATCATCAATGAAGTCAAGGGCGTCAACCGCGTGGTCTACGATGTGTCTTCAAAGCCGCCCAGCACTATTGAATGGGAATAAGGAGACTCTATGTTCGGCATAGGCAGTACGGAACTCCTGATCATTCTGGTGGTGGCGCTGGTGGTGCTGGGCCCAAAAAGTCTCGCCACGATCTCGCGTTCCTTGGGCAAGGCCATGGGCGAATTCCGGCGCGTTTCCACAGAGTTCCAGCGCACCCTCAATGCCGAGGCCGCGCAGGAAGAAGATGCGCGCCGCAAGAAAGCCGCGGCTGAAGCCGAGGTCGCCAAAGCCGCTAAGATCGACAGACTTGAATGTTCCGCGTCCGGCGAAACGGTTGCCGCAGAGCCCGCTTCGACCCAAGAAACGCCTGTGGCTGACGCCGCACCCTCCACATCCGCAACCCGGCCTGAAGCGACGACCGAAGCTGCTGCTTCCCCCGCGCCGTCTGCGGCTTCCGCATCCTCTCCGACGGGCGACGGCCCAGCCATTAGCGTTTCGACAGTGCCGTCCCCTCCGGCGGACAGCCCCCTGGCCGCGGCCCTGGCCAAAACCAGGGCTGAAGCCGAGGCCGTTGTGCAACAAAACGGGGAAGCCGCCCCGGCCGCAGAGAACGGTGGCAAGGCATGAGCGGGCCGGAAGACAAGCTGCTTTCCCCGGCTACGCCGGTGGAAAACGCCGTGCCCGTCGACGCCGTAACGGCTGACGGCGCTGGATCCGATGCCCTGCCCGACAGCGATCCGGCAGGCATACGCGCGCCCGAAACGACGGGAATAGCCGAATCCGGGAAGCCCGCCGAGTCTGGTGAGCCGGAAGGGTCCGGCGATGCGAATGTCGCGGATAACGCAAACGCCGCCGACTTCGCCGCTTTTGAAAGTTCCATGTTTTCCGGACCGGAATGGCGGCCCGACGCCGCGCCGGAGGCTTCCGCAAGCGGCGTTCCGCCCGTGGACCCGGACATGGCTGCCCGCCTGGCCGCCGAACTGGCCCATACGGATGAAAACGGGGCAGGCGCGCCGCCGCTGCCCTCCTCCCCTCCCGCAGGCGCAGCCGCCGAACCTCCCGTCCCCAGGCCGGAGGGCAGCCCGGTTCTTGCGGAAGGCGCGGAAGACGACGAGAGCGCCGGCAAGCCCATGGGTCTTATGGACCACCTGAGCGAACTGCGCGTGCGTCTGGTGCGTTGCTGCATTGCCGTGGGCCTGGGTTTTCTGTTCTGCTGGTTTGTGGTGGACCCCATTTTCAACGCTCTGGTGAACCCGCTGCTGGCGGTTCTGCCTCCCGGTTCTCACGCCCAGTACACCACCTTGCCCGAAGGTTTCTTCACCCGCATGTACATCGCCTTCGTGGCGGGCGTCTTTGTGGCCAGCCCGGTCATCTTCTACCAGGTCTGGTCCTTTATCGCGCCCGGCCTCTACGATGAGGAAAAACGCTACATCATTCCGGTGGCCATATTATCGGCCCTGTTTTTCGTGACCGGCGGCGCATTCTGCTATCTTGTGGTTTTTCCTTATGCCTTCAGCTTCTTCGTGAGCTTCTCCACAAGCGAAATCGTGGTCATGCCCAAGATCAGTGACTACCTGAATTTTGTGCTCAAGCTGATCCTGGCCTTCGGCCTGATTTTCGAAATGCCGCTCTTCGCTCTTTTTCTGGCGCGCATGGGGCTGATCACCGCCACCCTGATGCGCAAAACGCGGCGTTACGCCATTCTGGGCATCTTCATCGTCGCGGCCATTCTGACGCCGCCGGACGTGGTGTCGCAGCTGCTGATGGCCTGCCCCATGCTCCTGCTCTATGAGATCAGCATTCTGGTGGCGGCCGCTTTCGGCCGCAAAAAGGCGGCGCCCGAATCCGAAACGCCTGAAAACGCCGATGCCGACAACACGGAAAAAACCGAAGATGGCGCCAAAGACAAACCCGTGGAGGGAGCATGAACGCGAACGCCCCGCGTAAAGCCGCGCAGGAACGGCACAGCGCTGAAACCCGTATCAGCCTGCGCCTGAACCTGGACGGCGAAGGCAATACCCGGATCCGGACCGACTTCGGCCTGCTGGACCACATGCTGACCCTGACCATGTTCTGGGCGGGTATGGATCTGCAACTCTCCTGTGAGGGAGATCTGGAGGTGGACGCCCACCACAGCGTGGAGGACGTGGGCCTGACTCTGGGCCGCGCCCTGCTGGAAGCTCTGGGCGACAGAACGGGCATTGCCCGCGTGGGCTATGGCCGCGTGCCCATGGACGAAGCCCTCAGTGAAGTAACTGTGGATCTTTCGGGCCGTCCCTGGCTGGAATGGCGCGGCGACGAATTGCTGCCGCCGGTCATGGCCGGAGAGGAAAAAGACCTCTGGCGCGAATTTTACAAAGCCTTGGCCAGCAGCGCCCGCTGCAATCTGCACATTGCCTTTCTGTACGGCAAAAACGGCCACCATCTACTGGAATCGGCAGCCAAGGGGCTGGGTCTGGCCTTGCACCAGGCCGTGCGGATTCAGGGCACAACCATCAGAAGCACCAAAGGAGGCCTTGATTAAATGCGTACTCGCCTGCATATACTCTTATTGATCGTCCTTTGTCTGGCTCTGGCCGTTTCCTGCGCCCGCCGCCCCCGCAGCACGACCGAGGTACCCCGGCCCATTTCCTCCAGCTTCAAGATTTCCGTGGCTCCCTTCACGCAGCCCACCAATGCCAGCCAGCTCATTGTGGGCCGTATTCCCGAGGATCAGGGGCGCATTCCCGGCGATATGCTGCCCGCTCTGGACATGAAACTGCGCGAAGTGCTGCTGACGGACACCAAACGCCAGTATAATTTTATCGTCCGTCAGAATCTGCCGCCGGACCTGACGGAGTTTCACAGTTCCGAGCAGCCGCAGGCCCTGCCCCTCTGGGAGGCCTACGGCAAAAAACAGGGCGCCCAGCTTCTGCTGATCCCCCAGGTGCTGGACTGGCATCAGCGCGAGGGTTCCAAGGCGGGCGTCACCCGGTCGGCCCATGTGCACGTGGAGTTTTTTCTGCTCAAGGTGGACGACGGCACGCTGATGAACCGTTCCATCTTTGAGGAAAAACAGGTGGGTCTGACGGAAAACCTACTCACAGTGGGTTCGTTCTTCAAGCGCAGGGGCACCTGGGTCACAGCCGAGAACCTCACCGTGGACGGCATGCGCAAGGCGGTCAAGGATCTGGGCTTATGATCATCTTCCCGGCAGTCGACATCCAGAACGGCAAGGCAGTGCGCCTCAAGCAGGGTCGCGCCCAGGAATCCACGGTTTTCGCCGAGGACCCGGCGGAAGCGGCCCGTAGCTGGCAGGCGCGGGGCGCGCGCTGGCTGCATGTGGTGGATCTGGACGGCGCGTTTGCCGGCGCGGCCCAGAGCCGGGCCATTGTGCGGCGCATCTGCCGGGAGATCAGCATTCCCGTGCAGCTGGGCGGCGGCATCCGCGACGAAGCCACAGCCCGCGCCTATCTGGATGCCGGGGTGAGCCGTCTGATCATCGGCACCTTGGCCCTGGAGCAGCCGGAACTGTTCGCCTCCCTCTGTCGCGCTTTTCCCGGCCAAATCGGCGTCTCTCTGGACGCCGATGCCGGGCGTCTCAAAAGCCGGGGCTGGGTGGCGGACACGGGCTTGGGCGTGGACGACGTGCTGCCCCGGCTTCAGGACTACGGCGCGGCCTTCATCATTTATACGGACATTGAACGCGACGGCATGCAGAGCGGCGTCAACCTGGCCGCCCTGGGGCATCTGGCCCACAGCGCCCGCGTGCCGGTCATCGCCGCCGGCGGCGTGGCCACGCTGGAAGACGTGCAGAAACTCTATCCGCTCAGCCGCTCCGGCAATCTGGCCGGGGCCGTCAGCGGCCGCGCCCTGTACGAGGGTACCTTGAATCTGGAGGAAGCCAACGCTTGGCTCGACGCGCAGAAGAAGAGCGCAGAAGCCCGGCGCGGCAACAGCTTGCATCGCACTACAGACCTTTCAGTTGATGACCAGACTTAACAACGCGCATAGGCTTCTGAGGGGCGGGCGAAGCCATCAGCTGCCCTAGCGACTTGATCTGACAGTAGCCCCTTGAAAAGGAAAGGGAACTCCGTTTTGATGGAAGTGCACACAACCCATCAACCGGACATCATGCCCAAGGGTTCCCAATGGAAAGCTTTAACCAAAGCGTCATCAAGCACAAGACCGGCCTTCCCGGCCTGGCCGCGGAACTGGGGAA
>APFI01000120.1 GCA_000403945.1 Desulfovibrio sp. Dsv1 | reverse complement strand
AAGCCTCACTTGCAGGGAGAGGTTCCAAAATTGCCCATTGTTCATCTGAAATTCGATTACACGATTTTCATGGCTTTTTCTGGAATTATGAAATGACTTCTAGTCATGACCCTAAAAGATAACGGCGCGGGCGAGGCATATTACCGAAAAGAAGGCATGAACGCGCCGGTCGTAACGCATGGCAACTTTTTAGTTGGCCTTAGCCGGACAGCATTGACTTTCTATTTTCACTTGGCGGACTTTGCGGTGACCGGCATCAATCATCAGCCACTCAAAATCCGGTTCATTGATCAATATTTCAAGCGGCTTTTCTCATATCCGTTTATCTCGCCGGTGAATGAAGCGCCAGCGTGCTGTTTCCCATTTGCCATATTCAGGAGGCAAATCACGCCGCAGCGCTCCTGTCCGTATATATGATGTCCTCCTGATGAAGAAGAGCCGGAGGTAATGCCTCCGGCTCTTCCAGTTCTTTATTTCATGCCGGCGACCGTCAGCGCAACTGCGCCACCTGCAGTCGCGTGACCGCGCGTTGCAGGGCGGCCTCGGCCCGCGTCTGATCCACGCTCTCGTCATGGGCGGCGAGGCGTTTTTCAGCCCGCTCCTTGGCGGCATGGGCTCTGGCGGCGTCAATGTCACCGGCCAGTTCGGCGGATTCGGCAAGCACGCTCAGCACGTTGTTGTTCACGTCGGCAAAGCCTCCGGAAATGAAGACGTTCTCATCCTTGCCGTCGAGCCGGTAGCGCAGATCGCCGATTTTCAGGGCCGAGAGCAGGGAGACGTGCTGTGGCAGCACACCGAATTCGCCCTCCACTCCGGGGCAGACAACCATTTCCACCTCGGCGCTGACCACGGTTTTGTCCGGCGTCACCACTTCCAGTTGCAGCGTGCCCATACTGACTCCTTAGCTTCCCTGACTCGCGACGGGACTAGTTTTCTTCCTGCAGTTTGCGCTGCTCATATTTTGCCACGGCCTGCTCAATGCCGCCGAGCATATAGAAGTCGCCTTCGGCCAAGTGGTCGTATTCACCGTCCAAAATGCCCTTAAAGCCCTTGATGGTGTCTTCCAGCTTCACATACTGGCCGGGCGTACCCGTGAAGGTTTCGGCCACGTGAAAGGGCTGGGAGAGGAAGCGCTGGATGCGGCGTGCACGGGCCACGGTGAGCTTGTCCTCGTCCGAGAGTTCGTCCATGCCCAGAATGGCGATAATATCCTGCAGTTCTTTATACTTCTGCAGCACCATCTGCACCCGCCGGGCCACGCTGTAGTGCTCTTCGCCCACCACATCGGGGGCAAGGATGCGCGAGGTGGAGTCCAGCGGGTCCACAGCCGGGTAGATGCCCAGTTCCGCGATCTGGCGGGAAAGCACCAAGGTACCGTCCAGATGCGAGAAGGTCGTGGCCGGGGCCGGGTCGGTCAGGTCGTCGGCGGGCACGTACACGGCCTGTACTGAAGTGATCGAACCCGAATTGGTGGAGGTGATGCGTTCCTGCAGCGAACCCAAGTCAGTGCCCAAGGTGGGCTGATAGCCCACGGCCGAAGGCATGCGCCCGAGCAGGGCGGACACTTCCGAACCGGCCTGTGTGAAGCGGAAGATGTTATCGATGAACAGCAACACGTCCTGATGTTCTTCGTCACGGAAGTATTCGGCGCAGGCCAGAGCAGTGAGGGCCACGCGCGCGCGGGCTCCCGGTGGCTCGTTCATCTGGCCGTAGACAAGCGTGGCGCGTTCCAGAACGCCTGCTTCCTTGAGTTCGTTGTAAAGGTCGTTGCCCTCACGGGTGCGTTCGCCCACACCGGCGAACACCGAGGAACCACCGTGTTGTTTGGCGATGTTGTTGATCATTTCCATAAGGATAACCGTCTTGCCCACGCCGGCACCGCCGAAGAGGCCCATCTTGCCGCCCTTTGGGAAGGGCACAAGCAGATCCACAACCTTGATGCCGGTTTCCAGCAGTTCGACCTTGGTATTCTGGTCCGTGAACTTGGGCGCGGGCCGGTGGATGGGATAATACTTTTCGGCATTGACCGGACCCAGTTCGTCCACCGGGCGGCCGATGACGTTCAGGATGCGGCCCACTGCGGCTTTGCCCACGGGCACCATGATGGGATTGCCCGTATCCACCACTTCCATACCGCGCACCAGACCTTCGGTGGCGTCCATGGCGATGGTGCGGACCACATTGTCGCCCAGATGTTGCGCCACTTCACAGATCAGCTCCGGAGCGTCGCTGTTGTTCGGATTTTTTATCTCCAGGGCGGTGAAGATATTCGGCAGGTTGCCGTCGCTGAACTCAACGTCCACCACGGCGCCGATAACCTGAACGACTTTACCGATGTTTTTGCTCATGTTTGGCTCCTTAACCGTTCAGCGCTTCCGCGCCGCCGACGATGTCGATGAGTTCGCTGGTAATGGATGCCTGCCGCGTCTTGTTGTAGAGCAGGGTCAGCATGTTGATCAGCTCGTTGCAGTTGCGCGTGGCGTTGTCCATGGCGGCCATACGAGCGGCGTGCTCGCTGGCCGAGGTGTCCAGAAGGCCACGGTAGACCTGCACCTTGACGTAACGCGGCAGAAGTTCCGCCAGCAGCTTTTCCTCATGCGGCTCGTAGACGTACTCGCAGCGGACTTCTCCGGCTTCTTCAGCGATTTCTTCAGCCTCCGGCGTCTTCAGCGGCAGCAGGCAAAGCGTGCGCGGTGGCTGATGCCCCATGGACACGAATTCGCCGTAGACCAGCCAGACTTCGTCAAAGGCCAAGGTCTCATAGCCGTGGATGACTTCCTGAGCCACAGAGCTGGCCAAGGGGAAGTCAATGCTGCCCATGCGATCGCCGCAGGCAGTGAGCATGGCGTAATCGCTTTTGCGCACCACATCGCGGCCCTTGCGCCCCACGCAGATAAAACTGACCTGCATGCCAGCCTCGGTTTTCTCCTTGGCGAGCTTCAGGGCGGCGCTGACGATGTTGCCGTTAAAACTGCCGCACAAACCGCGGTCCGAAGTGACCATGACGATGGCGCAGTTTTTCTTTTCCTCATGCTCGGCCAGCAGGGGGTGGGCGTTGCCCTCCACCTTGCGCGACAATTCGGCGAGCACCTGACGGTATTTGGCCGCGTAGGGTCTGAAGCGCTCAATACGGGACTGGGCGCCGCGCAGCTTGGCTGAGGCCACCATGTTCATGGCCTTGGTGATCTGCTTTGTCTTGCCGACCCCTACAATTTTCATTTTTACGTCTTTGAGTGAAGGCATGCTAGGTCTCCCGTTTGGCGCGGCCTCAAGCCTGCCAGCCCTGCTTGAAGACGGCAACGGCTTCGGTGAGCGCGCTTTCCACAGCCTCGTCAATGACTTTTTTGTTTTTAATGGCGTCCAGCACGCCCTTTCTCGTGTCGCGCAGGAAGGCCAGCATCTCGGTTTCAAAACGGCGGACCTGGTCCACCGCCACATCGTCCATGTGACCGTGCGTGGCGGCCCAGATGGAAGCCACCTGTTCCTGTGCGGGCATCGGCTGGTACTGGGGCTGCTTGAGCAGCTCCACCAAACGCGCGCCGCGGTCCAGCTTGGCCTTGGTACCCTTGTCCAAGTCCGAACCGAACTGGGCGAAAGCCGCCAGTTCACGGTACTGGGCGAGATCCAGGCGCATGGTGCCCGCCACCTGTTTCATGGCCTTGATCTGGGCCGCGCCGCCCACGCGGGACACGGAAAGGCCCACGTTGATGGCCGGACGCACACCGGCGTTGAACAGGTTTGGTTCCAGATAGACCTGACCGTCGGTGATGGAGATCACGTTGGTCGGGATGTACGCGGAGACGTCGCCGGCCTGGGTCTCAATGATTGGCAGAGCCGTCAGGGAACCGGCACCCAAGCTGTCGTTGACCTTGGCCGCGCGTTCGAGCAGGCGCGAGTGCAGGTAGAAGACATCACCGGGAAAAGCTTCGCGTCCCGGGGGGCGACGGAGCAACAGGGACATCTGGCGGTAGCCTACGGCCTGCTTGGAAAGGTCGTCGTAGACGATCAGGGCGTGCTTGCCGCTGTCGCGATAGTACTCAGCCATGGTGCAGCCGGTGTAGGCCGCGATGTACTGCAGCGGAGCCGGGTCGGAGGCCGTGGCCGAAATGATGGTAGTGTATTCCAGCGCGCCGTACTTGCGCAGGGTGTCGGCCACCAAGGCCACCGAAGCCTTTTTCTGACCGATGCCCACGTAGAAGCAGTGGATGTCGGTTTCTTTCTGGGCCAGGATGGCGTCGATACACACGGCGGTTTTGCCGGTCTGGCGGTCGCCGATAATCAGCTCGCGCTGGCCGCGCCCGATGGGCGTCATGGCGTCGATGGCCTTCAGGCCTGTGGGCATGGGCTCATGCACGCTTTTGCGGGCGATGATGCCGGGGGCCTTGATTTCCACAGGACGCACTTCTGTGGCTTCGATGGGGCCGAGCCCGTCGATGGGCTCACCCAGAGGGTTGAGCACGCGACCCATGACCTTGTCGCCCACGGGCACGGAGAAGATCTTGCCGGTACGCTTGACCGGATCGCCTTCTTTGATGCCCACGTCCGAACCGAGCAGGGCGACGCCCACATTGTCCTCTTCGAGGTTGAGCACCATACCCATGACGCCGCCGGGAAATTCCAGCAGTTCCATGGACATGGCGTTCTGTACGCCGTGGACTCGGGCGATGCCGTCACCGACATAGAGGACTGTGCCGGTCTCGCTCATTTCCACGCGCTGCTCGTAGTTCTGGATTTGATCCTCAATGATCTTGCTTATCTCTTCCGCTTTGATCTGCATGTGCTATTCACCCCTCTTGAAAGTCTCCCGCAGGATCCCCAATTGCGCGCGCAGACTTGCGTCCAGCACCCGATCTCCCATGTTGAGCACCATACCCCCAAGGATGTCTTTGTCCACGGTGAATGTCAGCTCAATGTCGGCACCGTTTTTTTTCTGCAGCGCGGCCTTGAGCTCAGCCTGTTTGGCGGCGGAAAGTTTCACGGCGGTGGTCATCCGTCCGCGGATTACGCCTTTGGCCTCGTCCAGCAGCTTGCCGTACCAGTTGGCGATCTCGCGCAGGAAGGCTAGGCGTTCCTTGTCGGCTAACAGGAAACAGAAATTGCGCATGATCCGGTCGGCTTTGAGCTTGTCTAGCAATTTGCCCATGACCGCCTTTTTTTCATCCACGCTGATGACCGGACTTTTCAGCGTCATGTCCAGTCTTGGCGCGACGGTGATCATTTCACCTAGGGCAGCGAGGCAATCCCCGTGCCGGGTGAGGGCGTCGCCCCCTTCCTTCCGGCCTAACGCGAATATCGCGTTGGCATATCTGCGTGCAACCACGGTGTCAGTCAATGGAGCACCACCTTGTTAAGGGAGTTGGCGATAAGTTTGTCGTGTTCAGCGTCGCCCAGCTTGTCGCGCAGAGCTTTTTCAGCCGCGTCCACGATTTCGTCGGCAAGGGCGGCACGCACCTCGGCCAGCACGGAACGCCCTTCATTCTCAGCGGTGAGGCGGGCCTGCTCCACAATCTGGTCGGCTTGGCGGCGCGCCTCTTCCATAATGCCCTGTTTGAGGTTCTCGGCCTGCGCCCGGCTTTCTTCCAGGATGGCTTTACGCTCCTCATCCAGACGGGCGATGCGCGCCTCCACGGCGGCCAGATGCTCTTTGGCCTTGGCGCGGCGTTCTTCCAGATCATCCAAGGTTTCCCGGATCATCTGACGGCGGCCCTTGAAGAATCTCCTGGCCAGCCCGCCCACGAAATACCAGAGGATGCCCGCGAAAGCCACGAAATTGAGCACGCGCCAGCCAAAATCATACCAGCGCGGCGCGGCGTGCCCGGCTTCAGCGGCGGCGGCTTCCGTGGCGATCACGGTAACGGCCAGCGCCAGCGGCAGGACAAACCCGAAGTGTTTCCATTTGCTCAAAACACACCCCCTACGGTCTGGGATAATGATCCTGCGGAGCACCACAGTACCTTGTAAACATGCTGCCTTGCGGCTGCGGGTTACAGGTCTCCACCGGGACCGGCGGATACGCCGTCCCCACAGGAAGCCGCGCTAAAAACGAAGCTCAGTTTTTGATAAGACGGTCGGCCAGGCGGGCGGAAAAATCGTTCACCTGATTGCGCAGTTCGCTCAACGTGGCTTCGGCCTGCTCCCGCAGACTGCGGCGGGTGTCGGCCAAAATTTCACGGGCGCTCTTTTGAGCGGTACCCACGATGTCCTGCTGTTCCATAAGACCGGCGTTACGGCCTTCTTCACGGGTGAGACTGGCATCCTGGCGGGCGTGGGCCAGTTCGGCTTCGTAGTTGGCCAGATGTTCGGCGGCCTGGGATTCAAAATTGTCGGCTTCACCGGCAAGGTTGTCCATAACACCATTGCGTTTTTTGATAATGGTGCGGATAGGCCGGATCAGGAGGGTATTGAGCACAAATATGGCGATAAAGAAGTTCACCAGCTGAAAAACCAGCGTGATATTGAGATCCAGCATGCCCATCCCCCTAAGAAATGGCAGTGTGAAGGATTTGATACATAAAGCCCTTGCACCATAGCCCTACAGGCATGTTATGTCAAAGGGTATTGGTGACAAATTTCGCAAAGTTTACAAAAAAGTTTGCTTGGCAGCGGGTCTGGAGAGCGAGAACTGGGCGTCGGAAAAAGATTTTCTGTCTGTGGAGCAGAAGGGCTCGGGCTTTAAACCAGCAACCAGTCATTCCGGGCCGTGTACCGAGTTTTCGAGGCATCGGGCCGCCTCTTCCGCCGCGCCGTGGGTCGTGAGGGCATTGAGGATGCGGTCGCATCCCGGTTTCGACAGGGCTGCGCGGGGGCAGAGCACGTTGTTCACTCAGTTACCGATCTTGCGTGGATCAATGCCGATATATGTTGCGGACCGTATACCGTGCCACCAGAGCGGAGCCAGACGCCGCCGGGGCATGCGCCCTGCGTCCAGACTTCGGGATGAAAGGGGTTGGCGCGGGCCAGCCAGAAGGCCGCGCAATTCGTTACAGGCGGCCTCGCGGTAGCGGGCGCCGACGCGAGTGGCTCGGCCCGGAGGATCATTCCGGGTCAGCAGGCGCGGGGACAGCTTCTCCATGCGCGCGTCCGCGTCCAGCCAGCGCAGCCCCCAGTCTTCGGGAAATTCTCCGTCGGCGTAGCCGCCCCAGCGTTCCACGGCTTCACGCCGGAACATGTCCGAAAAGGGGCAGACCGGCGTATTGCGGAGGCGCTGCCGGACCGTCACCCGTGGAGTCGCCGTCCACGGCGATTACTATCAAGGGGGGGGCAGAGGTGCGTCCGGTGCGGGGCGCTGAGCCCATAATCCGGCCAACGCCGCCTTCCAAGACGGGGACGGTGTTGTACACGGGCATGATGACGGAAATGAGGGGGGCCGCCGGACATGGATTGGCCCGGTCTCAGGCTTTGCCCGGAGCCACGTTTAGCAGGCGCAGGGCTGCCGCGCAGACGTCGGCCGATTCCGCTGCGGCATCCAGAATGTGGTGCGCGGCCTCTTCATAGAGAGGGCGGCGCTCGACCAGCACCTGTCGCACTTCCTTAACAATATCCATGCCCGTCAGCGAAGGACGCTGCGCCGCCAGCGGGTTGCGGGCCAGCCGCCGGGCCAGGACCGCAGCCGATGCCGCCAGATAAAAGACAGTGCCGTGGTCGCGCATGAAGCGGCGATTTCCCGCGTCCAGAACCATGCCGCCGCCCGTGGCCACAACCATGTCGCCGCCGTCGCGCGGAACCGTCACTTCGCGCAGGGCCGCGCTTTCGCGTGCCCTGAAGCCCGGCCAGCCCTCGGCGGCCACCATTTCAGCCGCCGTGCGGCCCAGACGTTCGCGCAGGTGCTGATCCGTATCCGTGAAAGGGCAGTCCAGCAGACGGGCCAGTTCCAGACCCACCGTGGTTTTACCCGCCGCGCGGGCGCCCACCAGAAAGATCGCCGCCATATGGGCTCCTTTACTTCTTCCCTTATAAAATACGCACACCGTTCTCTTCCACTAGGACGGTATACTCCCAGCGCACGCCGCCCCAGGCCGGGTAATACAGGCCCGGTTCCACCGTGACCACCATGCCCGGCTCCAGCACGCCCTCGGCGCGCGGGGACAGGCTGGGGGCCTCGTGGGTTTCCAGGCCCACACCGTGGCCCAAGCCGTGCGTGAAGGCGTCCGCCACGCCGGCTTTTTCAAAGACCGCGAGGGCCAGGGCATAGGCTTCAGCCAGGGGCAGGCCGGGCCGCATTTTCTTCAGGACCGCTTCCTGGGCCTCGCGCACCAGAGACATGGTGCGCCTGAATTCCGGCGCGGGCGCGTCGCCCGCCCAGAAGGTGCGGGTCTGGTCCGAGCAGTAGCCGTCCACCCGACAGCCCACATCCACGAGCACTGGGCAGTTTTCCGTGACCGTGTCCGCGCCAGGGATGGCGTGGGGCAGGGCCGCGTTGCGGCCCACGGCCACTATATTGGCAAAGGCCAGCTCTGAGGCCCCGTTCTCCCGAAAAAAACGTTCAATGGCCCAGCTCAGTTCAGCTTCCGTCCTCCCCGGTTCCAGTTGATCTTCCACCCACTGCAAAAGTTTGTGGTTGAGCGCAAAGGAACGTTCCAAGACCGTGATTTCGCAGGGTTCCTTGATCCGGCGCAAGCGTTCCACCAAACCGTCGGCGGCCTCGAAGCGCGGGCCGGACCCGGCCCGGCTCAGGGCGCGGGCGAAGGCCAAGCTGACGCCCCGCGCCTCCAAGCCCACGCGCCCGCCGCAGCGCCGCAGCAGACCGTGCAGATCTTTGGCCGCGTCGCCGCCGTAAATAAATACGCTGCCGCTGTCCCAGAGGCGGGCGGCGGCGTCCAGATAGCGGGCATCTGTGGCCAGCCAGTCTCGGCCGTCGGCCGTAATCACTAGGCGGCCCGCGCTTTCATTGTACTGCGGATCGTGCAGTTCGAAACCAGAAAGGTAAAAACGATTGGCGGCCTGGCTGACTAGCAGGGCGTCCAAACCCCTGGTGCGCATGGCCCGGCGCAACCGGTCACGACGGGCGGCATAGATTGCTTGCATATTCTTTGTCTCCTACGTCCCCATCCGGGGCCGCGCGCTCATGCTACAGCGTCGGACCGCGCATGAAAAGCCCTGTTCCCCACTCAACTAAAACCGAAAACAGCTTGTTTTCTATGGCAAGGAGCTTTATAAAAAATTCAGCAACTGGCCGTTTTCATGCAGTGCTTGTTCGTCAGGCGCGCAAGGTACTTACCGTGTTTGCTCTTGTCGGAAGCCATGTTGGCCGCGCTGTTCCCCTACACCCAATTCATCATCGCTGACCGACGCCACGGCACCCAAGTCGGAGGCCGCGCCCGCGGCCTTGTTCCAGTCCGTATTGCATGCCGCGCACACCTGCGCGATGGCCAAGACGATAATCAATACACCTAGGGTATGTTTGCAAACCATCTGATCCAAATCATTGAGGCTGCCAGGTAAACGAACGA
>APFI01000119.1 GCA_000403945.1 Desulfovibrio sp. Dsv1 | reverse complement strand
GCTCATGAAATTCGATTACACGATTTTCATGACTTTTTCTGGAATTATGAAATGACTTCTATTCAATCCTGCACAGTACAGACGGTTGGGGCACGCGTAGGATTTTTTGCCCCGACGCTGCATGCACTGCATCAATCCGTCCTGCACCAACCTCTGTTCAACGGACGCGGCCCGCCTGCATCGCGGTCTGCCCCGCCAAGCGCAGAGCATAGAGCCGCGCGAGGAGATCGTGCGTAAGGCCGGAATTACAGCCGCAGAGCGTCAGGGAAATATTTTCGGTCTCAATGAAAACAGCGGCACCAACACTTTTTATGTTTCCTTGCAGTCCTTCCGCGAGGTGAAGCGGAACTGCTGTGCAAAGACCAGATCAGCTTCGACCATCCCAGTCTGTGATCGGCCGGGGTCAGCATGAACAAGGAAAACCTCCTGATGAGCACGATGCTGCGGGAACCTCTGATCAGCGCCGCCCTGACCGGTGTGCGCCTCTGGCGGAAAAAACAGAAAAGGCGGCTGCCATGAAAAAAGAGCCTTGTCTGTTTTCCGTTCTTTTTCAAGTTGCTCTGGGTGGCCGTCATGCTGGCCGCCATTGGCAGCGGGCTGGTGTCCATCTGCCTTTCGCTTTTCTTTATGGCCTGATTAACCCTTGGCGTGCCTCGCCCACTGTGGTGTATTACTTGTCGGCGGCGGCCCTGCTGTTACCGGGTACCTACGCGGCGGTTGTCTTGCTGGCGGCGGGACGGCGGCAAACCGGCTCGGCGTAAGGTGCAAAGCGTTTCCTCGAATACCACCCCGGAAGCCCTCTACGCTTTTTCATTGCAGCGGCGTCAAGCCTCTCGCGGCCTTGAGCTGGCCGCAGGCGGCCTTGATGTCCTGCCCCTTGCTTTTGCGGATGATGGCTGTGATATGGCGCTTCCAGAGGCATTGCTCGAAGGCCAGCACGCGCGCTTCGTCCGGTGCCGCGTAGGGCGCGCCTTTGGTGGGATTGTAGACGATAAGGTTGAGTTTGCCCTTGATGTCGGCCACCATCCGCGCCAGTTCCGCAGCCTGTTCCGGCCTGTCGGTGACCCCGCCCAGCAGCAGGTATTCAAAGGTGATCCGTTCCCGCGTCTTCAGCGGATAGGATTTAAGCGCGGTCAGCAGCTGACCTAGGGGCCAGCGCGCGGCCTTGGGCATGATTCTGGCGCGTAGTTCCTGGTTGGGCGCGTGCAGGGACACGGCCAGATAGGCCAAGCCGCTTTCACCCAGCTCGGCCAGACCCTTTTCAATGCCGCAGGTGGAGACCGTGATCCGGCGCGGCGAAAAATTGAGTCCCTTGTCGTTGTTCAGGCTTTGCAGGGCGCGCATGACCTCGCGCAGGTTGAGCAGGGGTTCGCCCATGCCCATGAAAACCAGATTGCGCAGCATGGGCCGGTCGGGCCGATTGTCGCCCAGATGCTCGCGAGCCACCAGAATCTGGCCCAGAATTTCACCCATATTCATATTCCGCTCAAAGCCCATGCCGCCTGTGGCGCAGAAGGTACAGTCCATGGCGCAACCCACTTGGGAGGACAGGCACTGGGTCCAGCGGCGCACGCCCTCGCGGGAATCAGAGGGAATCAGCACGGTTTCAACCAGCGCTCCGTCTTCCAAGCGGAGCAGAAACTTGGTAGTGCCGTCACTGCTTTCCTGTACTTGAGCCACTTCGGGCCAGGCAATGCGCGCCGTTTTCGCCAGACGCTCCCGGCATGCCTTGGAGACATTGCTCATGGCCTCGAAATCACGGGCCATTTTCTGCCAGATCCATTGCCAGACCTGCACGGCCCGGAACTTGGGTTCCCCCAGTTCAGTCTGCATCCAGTCTGTGAGTTCGGGAAGGGTGAGATTGAGGAGGTTGATCATGGAGATATCCTGCCCGGTGAGATTTTCTGTTTTCCGGCGTGAAGGTATGGGCTTGTACCTTGTAACAGTGCCTACATAAGTTCATGCTAACGCTTTCAACCGCAGGGCAATGCGCCTGATTTGGGCGGCCGCGCAGAGGTGTGAAAAGGCGTTTTCTGCCAAGTGGCGGACGCGGCGGATCCCTTTATCGTATCCCATTGATTCCTGCGGTTCTTTCTGGGCGGAATAACAATCTCGCAGCCGGATTCTGAGTCCACCTGTGTCGCTGCCGCGATCCGTCGGCAAATGCCGGGCGGCGATGCCGCCAGTCAAGGCCGGCGCCCGCCGTCACAATAACCCGGACCGGCATGCCATGCGCATCCGCAGCCAGGTGTATTTTACTGTCGGGCCTCCTTTTGTGCGCCTCATTCCCTGTTTTACGCATCTGGTTCCCGTCGCGCGCGGGCGGAGTTTGCGGTGACCGGCATCAGTCATCAGCCATTCAAAATCCGGTTCACCAATCAATATTTCAAGCGGTTTTTCCCATATCCGTTCATCTCGCCGGCGAATGAAACGCCGACGTGCTGTTCCCTATTTTCCCATATTCAGGAGGCAAATAGCGCCGCAGCGCTCCTGTCCGCAAGATCCGGAAAACGGCGTTGATAAACAGGCGATTATCTTTTGCCGCCCCGCTGTCCGGTTTGTCCAAACGGCACCGGATATATCGTGCCGCCGTTGTGCATTTTTCATGAGAACACCCTCGCTATATGGCGTCCTCGTGCAACATAAGATTCGTGTAAACACTATCTAGGTCCAAGACCCCTCAGTAAAATTCCTTCGATGGCCACTTATATTTCCTGCCATGTATATGGCACTCTTGCCTTTTATATACCATTGAAGACGCCGCCATCTTGGGTGATATTGGTATCAGGATATGGATATGACCGCCTAAAAGATGCCCCACTGGTATTTTGCTGTGCTTTCGCTCCGCCGACTTATGCAGACACCCCCAGTTCTTCCCGTATTAAACAGGACTGTTTCTGTTTTCCGTATTCTTGAATCCAGACTATATGAGAGTTGCACAACCGGCTTGAACAGTTTAGACTTTTGTTTTCCATTAAGGACCTCCCGCCCTGGCGCTTTGAGCGGTTCCCTGACTGGAGGTCTTTTCTGTTGCCGCATAAGCCAAGCTTTCGGAGTCCTCCGACAAAACCGGGGGACTACCTATATTTATTTATTCCCCATAAATTTTATCCCCCGGACCAGATTCACAACCGACGCGGCGGCGTCAACCCGCCGGTGCCGGAGCGGCCTCATCTTTTTCAAAAGGCGGCGGCGGCCGCCAGAACCAGAACAGCGCCAGCAACGGCAGCAGACCGGCCAGTTCCGCCACTTCGCGCGGCAAAACAAGACCCATTCCCCACCACAAGCCCACAGCGGCAGAGGCGGCCCCGAGCATCAAAACCCACTGGACCAGACTCATGGGTCTGGCCGCCCACTGAAAAAAGCTGACTGTCAGGATGGCGACCCAGACCTTGGTAATTGTCAGGGAGAGGGCCGCACCTTCCAGTGGCATGGCCGGAATCAGAGTAAAGCAGCAAACAAGATTGAGCGCCAGCCCGCTGAGATAAAAGCCCAGGAGCAATTTATGCCGATGCATGCCGATCATGGCATAGGCCGCCAGGTTGTGCAGAAAAGCCGTGGCCAAGCAGGGCGTAAGCAGACACTGGGCCGTCACAGCGCTCGCGTAATTGAGGCCGTAAATCAGGGGTAAAAAGCGGTCACTCTCCACGCAGATCAGAAAGATCACCGGCAGAGAGGCCGCCCAGAGCGTGCGCGCGGTCTGTCCGGTCAGCCGCCGGAAGCCCGCGCGGTCCTGCTGCCAGAGTTTGGTCAGCAGCGGAAAGATCACCTTGCCCAACAGCGCGCTGGAGACCAGCACGGACAGGCCTTCCACAGTTTCCCAAGCCACGCCGTAACCGCCCACATCCGCGTCACCGCCGTACTGTTTGAGAAAAATCACATTGATCTTGTTGTAAAACATGGCGCAGGCCGCCATGCAGGTAAAAATCAGACCGCTCTTCATCCGCCGGGCCAGATCCAGCATGCCGTCCATACCCACCCCGGCCAAGGGATTACGCCCCAGCGCGCCGAGCACCAGAACAATGCAAAGCAGAGATTCCACGGGCTTGTACAGTGCGATGAGGAGGGACGGCGCACCCAGCAGGACGCAGGCGATGCCGTAGCCGATGCCGACGAGAGCCGACGGCACGCGGATGCGCATTTCCACATCCTGCCGCCCCCGGGCTTGGCAGAGCGCAAAAAAGGAATCGCTGACGGCATCCAGCCCCAGGCCAGCGGCGACGCAGAGCACGATCAGACGCAGTTCTGGCGTGTACTGTTGCCAGCCGGTAACCAGCCAAGTGACACACAGGGCCACCAACAAGACCACGATCTTGAGCCAGCTCACTTCGCCCAGCAGGGCGCGGGGCCGGCCCTCACGCCGGGCGAAGGTGGAAAGCAGAAAGTCGTTGAGGCCCACGTCGGCCACGGTTTTGACCAGATAGCCGAAAGTCAGGGCCAGTACGATCTGGCCCAGAATGTCCGGACTGCGACGGGCCAGCAAAATGGTGAACAGGGTCCAAGAGAGATCTCGCATCCATTGCGCGCCCAAAACATAGCCGAGCCGCCGGGGGATGTTTTTCAGCTTCATGGAGGCGGCTTACCTGCTCCCGCTGAAACGCACAATAGCCTTGAAGCCGGGCTTCAGTTCAAGGTCGGGATTGGGCACGGTCAGCTCCACCGTGTAGTAGGACGGATTACCCACGTTCATGTCATTGGAAACCCAGGATATTTCGTTGACCGTAGCCGTGAACTTCTTGTTGCCCAAGGAAGGAATTTCCACTTCGGCGGTGTTGCCCTCCTTGATGCCGCTCACCTCGGCCTCATAGACCGGCACCTGGATCAGCACGGGATTGAGCTGCCCCACGCGGATGGGCATGATGCCGGCGGCCAGGACCGTGCCGGGATTGAGCGTCGCGTCCAGGGAAAGCACATAGCCTTTGATGGGTGAGGTCAGCACCAGGGTGGCGGGCAGTTGCTCGCCTTCCTTGATGGGCATACCGTAATAGCCCGCCAGTTCCTTGAGCCGGGCGGCGAAATTTTTTTCGGCCTTCTGGATGGTGCCGCCCAAGAGAGCAATGCGGCTTTTGAGAGAGTTCACATCGTCTTCCAGCCGGGCCAGAGCTTGACGCGAACCCAAACCCGAAGCCACCAACTGGCGGGCCTTGTTGCGCTGGGCCGTGGTCTCGGCCAGGCGCCGTTCGAAATCCAGCACCTGCCCTTTGAGGTCTTCGGTGCCCGCACCGGTTCTCACTTCGCGCTGCAGAATCCGTTCAGCCTCTTCCTGCAGATGATAACGGAGCAGGGGCGAGCCTTTCTGTACCGCATCGCCGGGTTTGACCAGCACATCGTCCACTATTGAGTTAAAGGGGATGGGCACGGCGCGAGTCACGGTGGTGACCACCTTGCCGGTCAGGATTGTGGCGGCCTCGGCGGCCAAGGCGGGACCGGAAGTAGACAGCCACAGGATGGCACAGCACAGCGCGGCCCTCAGCGCCCGGCAGGAAAAAAGGGAAGAGAAAACAAGGGACAACATCAGATGAACTCCTTGGCGGGTAGGCCCAGGAAGCGTTCCTGCAGGAGATTGGCCACATACATCCATTCCAGATTGGCCAATTTGTATTCCAGCTCTGCATTGATGTATGTGATGCGGGCATTGACCATGGACTCCTGGCGGTCGGCTACCACAGGCAGTTGCTCCGTGCCTTCGTTGAAGGAAATACGCGCTTCCTTGTACTGCAGTTCCGCCGTGTCAAAGCGGGTTTTGGCCAGTTTGAGTTCGGTCTCGGCCAGAGCCACACGCTGTTCGGCCTGCAGCCATGTATTGGAATAATCCGTGCGTTTGCGGGCCATTTCGTGGAAGGCTTGAGCCTTTTGCATACGGGCGGTCTGTACGCCGCGGTAACGGCGGCCCCAGTCCAACAACGGGAAGTCGAAGGTCAGGTGCAGAAAAGTGTCTTCACTGCCGCTGACCGGCTGGTACTGGCCGACCGGCGGGTTGTTGTTGACCTGAATGGACATGTCCGGAATATACTGAGCCCAGGCCACCATGATGTTGTAGTCGAACAACTTGACCTGCGCGCGCAGCAATAGATCATCCTCTGTGGCGGGCCAGCGCTCTTCCCACTTCAGCTTGTGCCCGTCAAAACCGGTCAGGATATCGCCAGCGCTCTCGGTGTCCACGTTCAAACACTGTTGCGGCTCCACCCCAGCCAGAATCTTGAGCTGGGTGCGCTGCATAATCTCTTCCATATGGGTCTTCTCAATGGTCAGTTCCAATTCGCGCTGGTGCTGTGTGGCCAGATTGAGCGACACCCCCTGACGCCCCTCCACGGCCTCCACCTGTTGCCAGTAGGAGATCAACTCCTTGCCCACAGGCAGAAGCTCTTTCTGGGCGGCCACGATTTTGCTTTGGGCCTGGAGCTTCAGATAAGTCTGGGCGATTTTATAGACAGCCTCGCCGATGGCCTTGCGATGCGTGGCAATGGCCAGATTGACCATGAGTTTCTGTACCTGATGTTCGAAATAGGTAGCCACGGGATTGGGAAAAGCGGCATAAAAGCCGACCCGCAGTTTGGTCCGCCCGTAATCGCCGGGCGTGTCCTTATTATCCATGTTCAGGCGGGTCAGATTATTGGAAACCTGGAACGTCATGCGCGGTTCGGGCAGATACTTCCAGATCGCGTCGGTAAGGGCCACACGCTTGATTTCCAAGTCCACGGCGCTGTTGACCAGCAGGGGCGACTGCTGGATGGTCAGAAAAACGCAATCCTCAAAGCTAAAGATCTTGCCCGCGTCATACAGGTTGGGCACAGCGGCTTCCAGTTTGGCCTTGTTTTCCACGGGAACGCCCGGAGCTTCCTCCAGCCAGTGTCTGGCTGGCAGTTCCGGCGATTTGAGCCCGGCCTTGTTGGAGGCGCAGGCCGGAAAAAACAGGGTCAAAACCAAGAACAGCGGCAGAAAAGCGCGCGCTGACGGCATGGATGATGCGAAATACGGCATCGGTGATCGCCCCTTTGCGGGCTTGCGCCGGAGAGCGACGGCGCGCCATGTCAAGATTGTTCAACGGCGACCGGCGATTATTCCGCAGAAGACGCCGGTTCCAGCCGGTCAAATTCCAGATGATGGAGGGTCAGCAGCACGCGCTCCCGCGCGTCGGAAATCTGGGCGTCAAAGCGCAGCAACCTGCCATCGGCCCAAGAACGCCGCAATTGCAGACGCCACAGCCCTCGCGCGCCACGCTCTCCGCCAAAGCGGATAAAACCCGCCGCATTAAGCCGCCAGCGCCGCAGTTCGGCCGCCATGGCAACGGCGTCCGCGCCACATGGGCGCATCGCGCCGACCCCCTGCCGGGCTAGAGCCAGAGATGCGGCTTGGACTATCCCTTCCACCATGTGCAGGCAATCAGCATACCCCCAATTGCCTTCGGGGGCAATGGGCACTTCTGGAGTGGTCAGGGCCGCCCGGTACATCTCGCCGGGCAGCGCCGCAAAGCCGGACAACATCTGCCAGGGCGCGGACAGGCCCAGCACGTCGTAAAATACGGCCAGTTCCTCACCGCCCCCGCCTGTTGCCGCATCCTCACGGCAGACGGCATCCGGCCCGGCGGCGGGCCAGAGCGGAGGCACCTCGCCGGAGGCGGCGGACAGCAGCACCATGCCTTCGGCCACCGGGGCGTAGTGATCCGTATGCCGGCCGTTCTCCGTCAGTTCACGAACCGTGAGATCCGCGCGGCACATGCGGGTCATAACCCGGTCGTGCATCAGCCAGGGCCGGGCTTCCACGCTCAGACGGCATTCGCGGGTGACACCCGGCGGCAGCAACGGCGGTTCATGAAAGCGCACGTCGGACAGGCCGGTAACGGCCAGCCAGGGCAACAGAAGGCGGGAGCCTTCCAGCAGGGCCTGAAGGGCACGGCTGACGGGTAGCCGGGGCGCTGCGGCATTGCCCGCCCCTCCGCCATGTACGGCAAGAGCCGGGTCCGCGAAACGGGAAAACTGGCAGGCCCCCTGAAACAAGGTGGCCGTGGGTCGGAGGGGGGGCTGGGGATCCGGAAAAACCAGCGGGAAAAATTCCGGCCTTTCCACCAAGCGCGGCCCGCGCGGCGTGCAGCCGGGATAAAGGCCGCTTTCGCGGGCCCAGACCACTCGTTCACTGTCCCCCCGCAGCAACTCGCGGGCCAGCATATCTCCAAGCTCATTGGGGCCGGTCCCCTGACCGTCGTCCAACAAAACAACGGCGCGGTAGGCGAAGCCGCCCTCCCGGGCCAGATACGCCAGCCTACCGACCAGTGGGCCGCCATCGGCCAGAGTCGTCTCCACAACCTCGGACGTCAAGGGCGGACGGATGAAGCAACACGCGTAACGCAGACCGTGGTTCAAGGCCGGACGCAGGCAATTTTCCAGCGGGGAGGATGCGGCGGCATCCCCTGGAGCGGGCGCGAAAAATACACCGTCCACTCGGCCTTCCTCTCCGGCCAGCCCGCGAAAGGCCGCGCGCAGACTCTCAGCGCTAGGCTTTCCGTCCTCTCCGGCGGCGGGAAGCGCCAGCGGTGTCAGACGCGCGCCTGCCTTCGCCAGAGGCGCGCAGGTTTCAAGCAGCCCGGCGGGCAGGGCCAGCGTACAGCCCAGGGGCGCAAGCCCGCTCAAAAGCCCCGGCAGAAGATCCGGATCAAAAACGCAGAGCG
>APFI01000118.1 GCA_000403945.1 Desulfovibrio sp. Dsv1 | reverse complement strand
GGGGGGGGAGGGGCGGCGAACCGGCGGCGACATCGCCGCCTTCGTCACCACGGACGCGGGACGCGCTGAGCGCGAAACGACACAGCGGCGCGCGCTGACGGCGCCGCGCATATTCGGGCGCGGGCGCGGATCTTCCGGCCCCTCGCTTCATGCCGGTCCGCGAGTCTGCCCGCGTGCCGGTCAGAGCGCGCGCCAGATCTCCGATGGTCGAGACCTGGAGCAGCTCCTCAAAATTGACGCTCAGGCCCAGACGCTGTTCGGCCTCGTGAATGATCAGTGGAAAACGGCTGGAGCGCAGTGCCAGATCGTAGCGCAAATCCATCTCGGGCCGCAGGTCTTTCACCGGTCTGCCGCTGGCTTCGGCCAGCACTTCCAGCACTATGCCCATCCGCCCGGAAACAGGGCCGGAAAACGAATCTGCCGCCGAGCGCGCCGCACCGGCCGGAGACGTTCCCAAGGACGCGGAAGGCGCGGAACCCTCCCGTTTCGCGACCGCCGCACCGGCGCGGATGGCTGCGCGCGGCAGATGGCCCAGCGCGCACAGTCTGGCACAGGCCTGGCGCAGACCTTCTGTTTCCCTGCCCTTGCGGCTGGCGGAAAGACAAAGGGCGCGCGGCTCGATGTCGCCCACCAGACCGCAGAGCGTGTCCTGCGGGCCCAGTTCCAGAAAATGGCGGATGCCGTCCCGTTCCCACATGGCTCGCACGCCTTCCACCCAGCGCACGGAATTTTCGTCCAGATCCGTGATATAGCGGCAGATGGAGGGCTGATCCTGAGGATAAAAGCCCGTGGTGATGCCGCTGAGCATGGGCAGGTGCGGGGCGCGCATTTCTAGGGCGTTCAGCCGCCGCAGGGAAAGATCCCGCAGCACGCGCATGCTCGGATGGTGGAAGGCCAAGCCGACGTTGAGCATGATGGCCGGAATACGCCGCCTGCGCATGCTTTTACGGACTTCCAGCAGGATTTCGCGCGGCCCGCTCAGGATGAACTGAAGGGGCGTATTGTAGTTGGAAACATAGAGCGCGGGCCAGGTTTTGCGGGCTTCCTCAATGACGTCGGCGTCGGCATGCACGGCCATCATGCCGGTTTCGCGCGTGGCCCTGGCCTCCAGTTCGGCCATGTGCGCGGCGCGGGTGTCCAGAATATACCATGCCACTTCCGGTTCATAGATGCCGGCGAAACAGAGCGCGATAAGTTCGCCCAGGCTGTGGCCGCACATCAGGGCCGGCGCGAGGCCCAACGAAACGAACTGGCTCCACTGGGCGTATTCCAGCAGAAAAAGATACGGAATCTGCCAGCGGGTCAAGCTGATCTTTTCCACGTCCGTCTCGTCCATAAGCGCGAGCACGTCCCAGTCAGCCACCGCCGCGATGCGTTCCATGGCCGCTCTGGCCGCCGGAAAATTGTCGTACAGCTCGCGCCCCATACCCGGCCAGACCGATCCCAAGCCGCAGCACATCACCGCCAGCGGCGGCGCGGCCTCTTGCCCGGCGTTTCCGCCCAGCGCGCCCATCTCTCTGGAAAGTGCCGGAGCGCGATCCGGACAGGCCGTAACCGGCGCGGCAAGAGCCTCCTCGCCAGCCACAGATCGATACAACAGGAAAGGCTCGCAGCTCAGTCCGACATCAGCGGCGGCGGTACGCGGCGCGGTGCAAACCAGCAGGGCCAGCAGCGTGCCGGCATGCTCCGCCAGAAAAACCTCGGCATCTTCCAGCAGGGCCGGGCTGAAATCCGTGACCACAACGCGCGGCGCGCCCAGGCGCAACAGTTCCCGGCAGGGAACCGACAGCGGAACGGCCGCCGCTTCCGGATCGGAAGCGGCAACGGACAACGGGACGCGCCGGAAGGTTTCCAGCGTGAGAAAAGCGCGGGGCTCGGCAAAGGAGGACGTCGTAGAAGCTGTGGAATTATTATTCTGCATGGCCTCTGTGGTGGTGCCGCAAGGTCGCGCGGGGCATCCGGCAGCGGGCTTGCGGATCGTGCCCAAAATGCTAGGTCATATTATGCGCCTTGTCCAGCCCGCGCGGATTTACGCCGTCCGGCGGCGTTCGCGGAAATCACGATAAAAATGCGTCTTCCCTGCTTCCCACGCATTTCGCGCTTGCTTTGCGTTGCGGCTTCGACTATATTGAATTCTTACAAAGTTGTACTGAATTGGGCAGCGCATCATCACGCCGGTCCCATATCCGGCAAATCCCGGACAACTCTGAGGATAAGGCATGAAGAACAACCATTCCTGTCAGACCGGCCCCATGGCGGAGCAGCACGCTGTCGCGCAAGAAGTCTGCGCTTCCGGCTTCAACCGCATGCGTTCCAAGCTCTCCTTTGAACGGAGTGTGGAAATGGCCAGTCAAATGGGGATGGACAATCCTCTTTTCGTTTGCCACGAGCGGGCGGCCAAGGCCACCACGCTGATCAACGGCAAGAAATACATCAACTTTTCCACCTATGATTATCTAGATATCAACGCCCATCCCGAAATCACCGCAGCCGTGGCCGCGACAGCTGGCATTTTTGGCACTTCGGCAGGAGCCAGCCGCCTCGTGGGCGGCGAGCGCCCGCCCCACCGCGAGCTGGAGCGCGCCTTGGCCGATCTCTATGAAGTGGAGGATTGCATCATCTATGTCAGCGGGCATGCGGCCAACGTCTCCACTCTGGGCTTCATGTTCGGCCCGCGCGATGCCATCTTTCACGACGGTCTGGCCCACAACTCCCTGATTCAGGGCGCGCGCCTTTCCGGCGCGACACGTTACTCTTACACCCATAACGACTGCGACGCACTGGAAGAGACGCTCAAGGCCCACCGGAACGGGCACAAGTACGCGGTCATCACCACCGAGGGTCTGTTCAGCATGGACGGGAACATCCCGGACCTGCCCCGAATCATAGCGCTCAAAAAGAAATATGACTGCATGCTGCTGTTAGACGAAGCCCACTCTCTGGGCGTGCTGGGCAAGACTGGTCGCGGCGCGCGCGAGTATTACGGCATCGATCCCACAGATGTGGACATGTGGATGAGCACGCTGTCCAAGGCCATGTGCGGTTGCGGCGGCTTTATCGCCGGCCGGCGCGACGTGGTGCAATTTCTCAAGTACGGCTCGCCGGGTTTCGTCTTCAGCGTGGGCATGCCGCCAGTCATCGCCACAGCCTGCCGCAAGGCTCTGGAAATCATGCTGCGTGAGCCGGAACGCGTGCACAAGCTCCAGAACATCAGCCGCTACTTTCTTGAATACGCTCAGAGCAAGGGTCTGAATACAGGCTCGGCCCAGGGCTATGCCGTTGTGCCCGTGATCGTCGGCGACTCCATGGTTTCCGGCTTCCTGTCCCAAGCATTGTTCAAGCGCGGCATCTACGTCATGCCCGTCTCTTTCCCGGCGGTAAAGGAAGGCACGGCCCGTCTGCGCTTCTTCATCTCCGCCGCCCACACCGAGGAACATGTGCGCAAAGCCCTGGACGCCGTGGTGGAAGAAATTCCCAAAGCCCAGGCCATTGTGGAAAAATACCGGAGTGAACATCAGGCCGAAAGGCAGGACGTCTAAACGCTGTGCTTCGTCTTGGCCGTCCGATTCGGCGTTGACAGCAGCCTTGGCCGGACCGGCAAAACCGGTCCGGCCTTTTGCATTTTCAATGGAGAAAGCCATGCCCCTGTCCGAGGCGACCCCTGCGGCCATATCCACCGCATCTTCCCCCGCAGAGACCGGAAACACGCCCCGGCGGGGCGACCCTGTTCCGCCGCTCACCTTGGCCTACGTGCTGCTCTGGTTTCCGCTTTCCTCGGAAACCTTTATTTTCAGGGAAATCGTACAGCTCATGGCTCTGGGCCTGCCTATCCGTGTCTACACCATGTACGGCAAAATCCTGAAAGGATGCTCCCGGGAAATGCGCGCATTTCCCGGCCCGGTACGCCGCATGGGCGCATCGGCTTTTTTCCGGATCTTGGCAGCCTTTTTCCGCGCCCTGGGCCGTGAGCCGGGCAAGGTCTGGCGACTGCTGCGCGAAGGCTGTTTCCGCAGCATGCGCAATCTGGAATCTCTGGGGGAAAATCTCTGGTGCTTTATGGCCGGTTTTCTGCTGGCCGAGCAATGCCGGGCCGACGGCGTCGGGCTGATCCACTCCTCCTGGGCCAACGGCCCGGCCACGGCGGCCTGGGTGGCCTCGCGCCTGACGGGCATCCCCTTCGCCTTCACCGGCAGAGCCGGCGACATCTATCCCCAGGACGGCCTATTGCGTGAAAAATCGCGCGACGCGCTCTTCATCCGCGCCAACAATCTGGCCAATGTGGGCTGGCTGCAAAGCTTCTGCCCGCCGAAGCAACGGGACAAAGTGCGCCTGATCTACAACAGCCTGACCTTCACCCAGCGTACGGAATGCGCGTTGCCCATGCGTCCGCCATACCGCCTGCTGGCTGTGGGCCGCTTCGCGCGCACCAAGGGTTTTCCCGAACTGCTCACGGCCATGGCCCGGCTGCGCCGCGAACGGATGCCTGTGCGCCTCACTCTGGTGGGCGACGGAAGCTGGCGACGCAAACTCACGTCCCTGCGCCGCCGCCTGCGCCTGACAGATTGCGTGGACATGCCGGGTTTCATACCCCACGACCGGCTGCGGGAATTCATGCTCAGCCACGATATGCTGGTTGTGCCCAGCGTGGTGCACAGCAACGGCGACCGCGACGGTATCCCCAATGTAATCATGGAGGCCCTTTCCCATCGTATGCCGGTGGTAGCCACGGACGTCTGCGGCATCGCCGAGGTGATCCGCGACGGGGAAACCGGCCTGCTGGTACCCCAGCGCGATCCGCGCGCTCTGGCCTTGGCCGTGCGGCGCATGCTGGACGACCGGGACCGCGCCCTGCGTATGGCCGAGGCCGGGCGCGCCCTGGTGGAACGCATGTTCGACAGGGAAACGAACATCGCGGCCCTCCGTGCGCTGTACCGTTCCGCCTGCCCGCCGCAAGGGGCGGAAGGAAGCTGAGGATCCGATGCGCCGCCGCGACCCCTTGTATTTGGCAGTCAGTCTGGATGTGGAGGAAGAGGGCCTGTTCGGAGGCCGCTACGCCCGCCGCAACCCCAGCGTAACCAATACCGCGCATCTCTCCCGCCTGAACCCACTGCTGGAACGGGGCGTACGGCCCACGCTTTTCTGCGCCCACAGTGTGCTGGCCGATCCAGCTTCACGCGCGATCCTGGCCCGCTTGCGGGACGATGCCGGCGCGGAAATCGGCGCGCATCTACACCACTGGAACACGCCGCCCCTGCACTTGGAAAACAACGGCGCAAATCTGCCCGATACGGCGGAACGCGTGCCTTCAGCAGCTGTATCCACGCCGCTCATGGCCGCCAAGCTGGCCACGCTGTTCCGGGCCGGGGCCGAATTTCAGGCCGCGCCGCTGACCTCCTTCCGTATGGGCCGCTGGGATCTGCACCGCGCGCACTGGCCCCTGCTGGCTCAGGCCGGGGTGCTCTGCGACGCATCGGTGCGTCCCCTGCATCGCGCGGCCCACGCCAGCGCAGGGCCGGACCATTTCGGCGCGCCCGCCGATCCCTACTGGGTGCCGGTGAAAGACAGGCATATCTTTGAAGTCCCCTTGACGGTCACCCCCCTGCTCCGCCCTCTGCCGGATCTGCTGGCGGCCCTGTCAGGCAGGGCGGGCAAGATGGCGCGGACAGGCATGAAAAAATGGGGGGCTCTGGCCCTGTTGCCCGTCTACCACTCGCTCTGGGTCATGCGGGCCGTGACCCGGTTGTTTACGAAACATGGCGGCCGCGTGCTGTCCCTGACCTGGCACTCTTCGGAAATGCTGCCCGGCGGTACGCCGCATCTGCCCGACTCGGCCGCAGTGGAACGCCTGATGGTCAAAATTGAAGCCTACCTGGACTGGTTGCACGAACACTGGGAGGTTCGCAGCCTGACCATGAACGGCTTGCGCTGCGCGTTAGGGACTGCGGCGCCCTGTCCGCGTCCCGGCGTGGCATGCGACTGGACAACGGGAAAGTAATAGGGGAGAAGTATTTTGGAAAGACAAAACAACCAAGGGGAGCGATTGAGGAGAACCCGCATGACTGAACAGAGCCATCCGTTCCTGCCGGAGGCGCGTGCCCCTCTTCCCGCCGGTCTGCCTCATGTGGCCTGCGTGCTGCTGTGGTATCCGCTTTTCACCCAACCGTTCATTTTTCGCGAAGTGGAAGGCCTCAGGGCGTATCTGCCTTTGACCGTCTACAGCCTATACGGACGCAATCTGCGCCACTGTTCCACGGAAATGCGGGCGGCGGCGGACAGCGTGCGCACCTTCGGGGCCAGGGCGCTGTTTCGCTTCACCCTGGAAATACTGCTTTTGCTGCTGACCCATCCACTGAGCCTGTACAGCCTGTTCCGGCGCAACATGTTTCACCGCTGGCGCAGCCTGGAGATGCTGGGCGAAAATCTCTGGGCCTTCGGCGCGGGCTGCTATCTGGGACGCCTCTTCCGCAAGGAAGGCATTGACCTGATTTACGCGCCGTGGCCGCGCGGCACGGCGACGGCGGCCCGGGTGGCCGCCGAGATCGCGGATATTCCCTTTGCCACCTCGGCGCGCGGCGACAATCTGGAACCGGCGGACCCGGATCTGGCGGACAAGCTGGATGCGGCGCTTTTCGTGCGTGCCAACAACGCGGCGGACCAAGCCCGCATTGAGGCCTTCGGCCGTGGTCAGGCCAAAGGCAAGGTGGCCTTGGTCTACAACAGCCTGACCCTGCCGCCGGACGGCGGCGCACCGGATTGCCCGGAATGCGCTGATGGCGCGCGACACTTGGAGCATAAGTCCGTACGGCTGCTGGCCCTGGGACGTTTCGACGTGACCAAGGGATTTGACGTTCTGCTGAAGGCCTGCGGCATTCTGCGGGAACGCGGCCTGGACTTCAGCCTGACCCTGGCCGGCGGCGGTGGCAAGGTCATGGGTCTGGGGCATCTGGGCGCGGAACTGGTCAGAATGCGCAAGGAGCTGGGGCTGGAAGAACAGGTGGTCATGCCGGGCCTGATTTCCCACAACGAACTGCCGCGCATTCTGCATGAGCATGATATTTTCGTGGCCCCCTGCGTGGTGCACGCCTCGGGCCGCCGCGACGGCATCCCCAATACAGTCATTGAAGCCTTGGCCTATGGCCTGCCGGTGGTCAGCACCACGGTCAACGCCCTGCCCGAGGTGGTGCGTGATCGCGACACCGGCCTTGCCGTGGCTCCCGGCGACCCCGAAGCCCTAGCCCAAGCCGTGCTCTGGCTGGCCGGACACCCGGAGGAAGCCCGACGCATGGGCCGTAACGGCGCACGGCTGGCCCGGGAAATGTTCGATCCCCACACCAATAATCTGCGGTTGGCCGAGCTGTTCATCAGCCGGTACACCCGCTGGGAAAAAACATGTGTGGCATAGCCGGCATCTGCCGTCTGGACGGCGCAGCCCTCCCCCCGGAGGCCGCAATCAGGGTCAAAACCATGACCGACTGCCTAGCCCACCGAGGGCCGGACGGCGAGGGGCTCTGGCAATCCGGCCCGGTCTGTCTGGGGCACCGGCGGCTTTCCATCATTGACCTGTCGGGCGGCGGCCAGCCCATGCACAGTGCCGACGGACGCCTGAGCGTGGTCTTCAACGGCGAAATTTACAACTTCGCCGAAATCAGGGACGAGCTGGCGGCGGACGGCGCGCGCTTCCAGAGCAATTCGGACACGGAAGTCATTCTGGAGGGCTACCGTCGCTGGGGCGCGGACTGTCTGGCGCATTTCGACGGCATGTTCGCCTTCGCCCTCTGGGACGCGGAGCGCCGCCTGTTCTGCGCCCGCGACCGTTTCGGCAAAAAGCCCTTTTTCTATACAGTGCAGCGCAACGCCCTGTACTTCGCCTCGGAACTCACGGCCCTGACCCGCGTGCCGGAGCTGGCCTTCACAGTGGACCCGCAGGCAGTCATGCACTACCTAGCCTATGAGTATGTGCCCACGCCCCTGACCATCTACGCCGAGGTCCGGAGCCTGCCGCCCTCCCATCTGTTGTTGCTGGAAAAAGGGCAGATCAGCCTAGAGCGTTACTGGGACATGCCCGTGCCGGACGAAACCGACCCCAGGGACGAGGGCGAACTCTGCCGGGAGCTGAACCGCCTGCTCTCCCGGGCCGTGCGGCGGCGCATGGTCAGCGACGTGCCGCTGGGCGTCTTTCTTTCCGGGGGCATTGATTCCTCCATTGTGGCCGGGCTCATGGCCCGACAGTCCGCCACGCCCATCAAGACCTTTTCCATCGGCTTCACCGAAGCCAGCTACGACGAATCCCGCTACGCCCGCATCGCGGCCAGGGCCTTCGGCACGGACCACCACGAACGGGTACTCTCGGCCGAGGAATGCGCCGACGAGTTGCCCGGCATCGTCAGCCGCATAGACGTGCCCATGGCCGACGCCTCGGTGGCGCCCACATGGTTGCTCTCGGGCGTCACGCGCAAAAAGGTCACCGTGGCCTTGGGCGGGGACGGGGCCGACGAGCTCTGGGCCGGGTATGAACACTACATCGGCTTCAAGGCGGCGGAGTGGTACAACACCCTGCCCGCCTTCGTCCGGCGCGGGATCATCGAACCTCTGGCCCGGCATCTGCCCGCCTCGGCCGGATACATCAATCCGCGTCTGGCCGTGGACACCTTTCTGCGCGGGGCGCACGCTCCGGCCTGGGAGCGCGTGCAGACCATGCTCACGGCCTTTACGCCGGACATGCAGCGCGAAATTCTGTCCGCCCCCTGGCTGGAAGAACATGGCGATTTCCTGCATCCGGAACGCCTCTTCGCCCCCACCCGTGAACACTACGAGCACTGGCAACCGGAAAACGCGGCGGCCCCCCTGGCCCGCGCCTTTCACGTCTATGCCCGTCAGTTCATGCTGGACGACATCCTGGTCAAGGTGGACCGCTGCTCCATGCTCCATTCGCTGGAAGTGCGCGCGCCTTTTCTGGACCGGGATGTGGCCGAATTCGCGGCCCGGCTGCCCGTGCGCCACAAGCTGCACGACTTCAAGCGCAAATATCTGCTCAAAAAAGCCTTTGCCGACCTGCTGCCGCCGGAGATCCTGCACCGCAACAAACGCGGCTTCCAGATTCCCGTGGCGGCCTGGCTGCGCGGCCGGATGCGTCCACTTATGGAAGACCTGCTCGGCGAAACGCGCCTGCGCGACCAGGGCATTTTCAATCCCGCGGCCGTGCGCGCGCTCATGCACGCGCACATCTCGGGCCGGGCGGATTTGCGCAAGCCGCTGTGGACCCTGCTGGTCTTCCAGCTCTGGTGGCATGCCAGGCGGGCCTTTTAGCCGGCGACGGCAAAAAACCGCGCCCGGCGCGAACCTTGTCAGTATAAACCTAATGCTTATAGTATAGTGGTGTTACGGTACGGCAAACGCCCCGCGGCACAGCTTGAAGACAAGGAGAATATGTATATGACCAGCCAGATAAAAACCGTTTTACTGCTGGCCCTGCTTTCCGGCATCATCATCGTGCTGGGCGGCCTGATGGGCGGCCGCGCCGGCGTGATCATCGCCTTCGGCCTGGCCCTGGTGATGAATGTGGGCAGCTACTGGTATTCGGACAAAATCGTGCTGTCCATGTATCATGCGCGGGAACTGGCCCCCGAGGAAGCGCCCTATCTGCACAGGATCGTGGAAGAACTGGCCGTCAACGCGGGCATTCCCAAACCGCGCGTCTGCGTGGTGCCGGAAGAAGCCCCCAATGCCTTCGCCACGGGCCGCGACCCGCAGCACGCGGTGGTGGCCGTGACCGAGGGCCTCATGCGCATGCTCTCACCCGAGGAACTGCGCGGCGTGGTGGCCCATGAGGTGGGCCATATCGTCAACCGGGACATCCTCATCCAGACCGTGGCCGGGGTGCTGGCTTCGGCCATTGTGACCCTGGCCAACATCTTCCAGTTCACGGCCATTTTTGGCGGCAACCGCGACGGCGAAGGCGGCGGCAACCCCATCGGTGCGCTGGTCCTGGCCCTGCTCGCGCCCATTGCGGCCGGTCTGATCCAGATGGCCATTTCACGTTCGCGCGAATATCTGGCCGACGACACGGGCGCGGCGCTCTGCGGCCAGCCTCTGGCCTTGGCCGGAGCCCTGGCCAAACTGGGCGCGGCCAGCGGGCAAATTCCCATGCGGGAGGGCAATCCCAGCACGGAACAGATGTTCATTGTGGCCCCGCTGTTCGGTAACGGCGGCATGGCAAACCTGTTCAGCACGCATCCGCCGCTGGAGGAACGCATCCAGCGCCTGCGGGCCATGGCGGCCCGGCGCTGACTCCTTTCACCATCCGTTTCACAACAAAGGTCGAGGTTATGAAATCACGCGCCCTTCCGGGAATCATGTTTGCTCTGCTGCTCGCCGCCTGCGGCGGCAAAAGCGCGCCTGTGGAGCAAGCCGCTCCCCAGCCCGCGCCCTGCCCCTTCGTCTATGTCTACGCGCCGGGCAATTACATTATCGACATCGCCGGAGGCGCGGATGTGGTGTTGGACCCCATGGCGCAGGATTTTCCGCTCTTCTGCGCGCCCACGGACGCCCGCGCGGCGCTTAACGCCGAAATCGCGGCGGGCCGCCTGCCTGCGGGCGACTGGTGCATCTACCGGGTGGAAGGCCAGTTTGACGATCTGGCTCAGAAATCCGGCCCCAACCAGTACTCGCTCAAGCGTATGGCTCCCATTGTGGACTGGGTGACAGAAAATATCTAGAAGTCATTTCATAATTCTGGGTATGTTTGCAAACTATCTAATCCAAATCATTGAGGCTGCCAGGCAAACGAAAGAAAGAAAAGTCTGGGAAAGCTTTTCATAACGTGTTGCCACTCTGCGGTACCCT
>APFI01000117.1 GCA_000403945.1 Desulfovibrio sp. Dsv1 | reverse complement strand
TTGTCCGCCTGAACGTGTTGAGCCAGGCAAGAAGCCGTTCGATTTTCCAACGGCGACGATAACGCCGCAAGGGACGACCATCCTGCGCTGCCTTGCATTTTCGATTGCGCCGATGTGGCGCCATCATCCCAATCCCCTGGACAGCAGGGGCGTTATCGGGCGGATCACTGTCATGGGCACGATCCCCAACAATTCGTCTGGGCTGTCCCACAGTGACAATACCCTGTTTTTCAGC
>APFI01000116.1 GCA_000403945.1 Desulfovibrio sp. Dsv1 | reverse complement strand
TGTGACAAAAGCCCTGACCGGCATGCCATGCGCATCCGCGGCCAGATGCGATTTCGTGTTGAACCCCCTTTTGCGCGGATCATGTCCCGGGTGTCGCTCCAGCCGCCAGGGGCGGGGGCAGATCCCGCCACGGAGCGCCCGCGCGCATAACCCGGAAGACCGCATCGACAAAACGCCGGTTGTCGCGAGCTCCGCCCCCCGGCTTCCTTCACGACCAGGCAAATGGGGCTCGGTTTTTTCCCGAATTGAATCAGAAATATCGCGCCGTCTGTGGACCGCGATGGGCATGTGTTCCTTGCTTGCGGTTGAAGACAAGCGAACCATGCCACAAAATAAAATTCCGGACAATCTTGTGACTACACTGCCCAGGGCGCAGGATGAGTGCGAAAAGCTGCGCTTCGCGCTGCGGCGTGTTGGCCAGCGCGGTCAGCATGGCAGTTCCAGATAGCCCAGACGGTCATGTCCGTTGAGGCGAGGGTCATCAGCGGAGGGCTGGCCCGGCGCAAGCCGTGCGGCCCAGATCATGCCAGCGAAACCCAGGCTGGTCAGCACGGCGTTGTGTCGCGCGGGGGATCGGGATTCAGCAGGGAGCAGACGTCGCTCATGTCCATGCCGGGGCGGAATTGATCCAGGGTGCAGACCGGGCGGCTGAGTTCTTCCGGCAGCAGGCTTTACACAGTGTCGCTGAGATGCCGGGAGATTTTGTTGACCTGTTCCAGAATCAGACATGCCGCGTGCTCGCCGCAGCAGGTCAGGTGGCGCGCCTGATTCAGGGGCACGGCTTTGAAAAAACAGAAGACCAGGCCCATATCCACTTGTCGTCTCGCTCGCCGGGAGCCATGTCTAGTCGTATGAAATACATGTTCCGGATCTGGCGGAAACGGATATTGAGCAGATCATAGCTGCTCTGATTGCTGATTGTCAGGCTGGCGGGGGCGGCCGACGGATTTCCGCAATGCAGCAGAGTGCGGGGGCCGCCCGCAAGGCGTCTTGCCGGACTCTCGGCCCGTTCAGGACCTGATCCTCCCTCTCTTTACGCTAGCGGAGCGGGCTGCTATGGTGCGGACAATGACCGTGCCGGAAGGCTCGCCAGCGTGGCAGAACAGCAAGAATACAAGAAAAATATCAAGGAGCGAGCATGTCCCCCGCCTCCCGTTTGTCCACGCTTTCCTCATCCTTGAAGGCCCCCACTTGGAAAACGTAGTCGAACATGGTAGCAACAGGCACAGACGGCGGAGTCTGGCCTTCTGACACGGCCGGAGCTAAAGGTGCCGCCAAAACGGCGGTCGGGGCGGACGTGCCATTGACGGCGACCGGTGGTTGTGCGGACGCGGCCGGTTCCGGCGTGCCCTGTGCGGCATTGTCGTTGCGCAAGGCACGCGCAAAACGCAGATCCTCCGGGGCCAGAATCCGCTGGCCAGCGTCCGCGCCGTCCCGCACCGCTTCCACGCTTTGAGCCACAGGGGCCGCCACCGGATTATCCCCATTCGGCACCGACTGCCGCTCCGTGCCGCCACAGACCGTACCCGCCGGAGTCGCGTGCCTGACAGCGTAGGTGCGTCCGCTCATAACCCCGCCCACATAGGACAGGACAATGGCCGCCAGCACCAGAAAGCAGGCCGCCACCAACGACGAGGGACGTAGGCGCAGAGCCCCCTTGGGGCTGTCATGCCCGGATGTGGACAAACGGGAGGCGGGGGACATGCTCGCTCCTTGATATTTTTCTTGTATTCTTGCTGT
>APFI01000115.1 GCA_000403945.1 Desulfovibrio sp. Dsv1 | reverse complement strand
ACGGAGTTCCCTTTCCTTTTCAAGGGACTACTGTCAGATCAAGTCGAAACTAGGGCAGATAACTTTGCCAGATGACGTTTTTTGTAAAGCTCCGGAACGCCTCAATGCCGTTGATATGATCCGATTTTTCCACGAAGTGTTTGGATTTGTCGATGCGAAATGCTTGTCGCACCCAATGTTCACCAATCCCCCGCAGCCCTTCCATCCGTCAGAATGGACAATGCTCCCGGGAGAAACCCCGCCCCTTATGATGGCTTGAAGCGTCCTGACCCGGCAGTCCCCGTGACGGGTTCGGCATAAACCGCGCCGTCATACTTCAGCCTTTCAGAATGCATATTCTCAGGGTTGGAAAATTCCGTGGAAAAACAAAACGCGCGCTGAAAATTACAAAAAAAGGACGCGGCCCGCCGCCGTTGCGGGGGACCGCGCCACAATAGTGGATGAGATCCGCACGTTCAGCGCGCGACGGTGGCGGCGTCACTAATATCCGTGCTCAGCTCGCGGCCCAGCGCATCCGCGAAATAGGCGGGCAGTTCGGATTTCAGCCGGATATCGTGGCGCACCAGCAGCCCCAGACGCATCTGGCTGCTGGCCACGGCATTACGGTTGGAAATGTTTTTTAAATTCGTCCGGCTGGAGCGGCGGGAACTGGGCACGCGCCGCTGCACCAGCAGTACGTCAGCCAGCAGGGCTGTACCCCCCGTGCCGGAAAGGGCGGACGGGGCGTCATAGCCGGCGTCCACCACGCCGCGCAGGCTCTCCGGGGCCGCCTGCCCCGCCGCAAGCACGGTAATCTGGACAATATAGCCTGCCTGGCTTGGGTTGTCGATCACGATGAAACCTTTGCGCCCCAGCCATGCTTCAGTCTGGGGACGAAGGTGGAAAAAGCGGTTGGTCATGTCCCGCACGCTCACATAGACTACATTGGGAATATCCTTGTCACCGACCCGGTTCAGCGCGCCGGAGCGCAGCACCTCCACCACGGCGGCGCAGTCGCGCTGGCGGACGCAGGCATTGAGGGGAATCAGACTCAACCCCAGAAACAGGAGAAGAAACAATCGCATTATGGGCATACGACTCCTTGCATGGCGGCGGCGCGTCTCAGGGCGCTGCCCGCGCTCCGTTGAAAAGGCAAAGCGCTTCAAAGATGATCCCTATTGGAATGTGGTTCCAAAATAAGCAGTTTTTTGCTTTCCTCCGCAGAGGGAGCGTATTCAAACATATTTGACCGTCGCGCGAAATTCGCATGACGCAGGCAGAGGACAAAAAGATCAGTAGAAGTCATTTCATAATTCCAGAAAAGGTCATGAAAATCGTGTAATCGAATTTCATGAGCA
>APFI01000114.1 GCA_000403945.1 Desulfovibrio sp. Dsv1 | reverse complement strand
TTGGCATTTTCCATGATTTTACTCGGAAGAGTCATCAGGGAATCATGAAATGACTTCTAGTCTGCTTCCAGCAAGCCGCCGGGCATTTCCCCACGCTTTACCGAACCACCCCGGAAACATGCGTCCGCAATTCCTGTCCACCAACCGCGATAACAGGAACTTTCCTTTTTGCGCGCCCCTTGATAGCGTCCATCCGCCGGGGACGGTCTTTGTTGAACGCCTGAAAATATGCCCGGGCTAAGCTTCGGAATTTGCGACGGGCTCCGTGCCCGGCTCCACGGGTTTGAGCGAATGCATATTGATCTGAGACGGGCCCTCGGCTCCCTGGGGCACCTGAAGGCCGATACGGACCTTGTGATTGATGACAATGGGCCCGGTAAGATTGAGCGCAGCCTTTTCCGGTTCCCCGGCGGGAATGGAAACCGTAACCAGAATGGCTGCGTCTTCCATGCGCTCGATCTGGAGCAGCTTCTGCTCAGCGTCACCCACCAAGACCGGATAGGATTGCAGAAAACTGTAGGGATCGGCCACCAGTAGGCCTACCTGTGGATTGTTCACGCTTTGCAGGATGAGCAGCGGCGCTTCGTGCCGGATCTGGAGCAGAATGAAGCTCTGCTCGTCCTCAAAACCAGCCAAACCGCGCGGAAAACGGATCACCTTGTCGGTATCGATGCTGCGCCGCCCGAGACGGGTGTTGATCTCTATTTCTTTGTTTCGTGCCATAGTTCAGCAGCCACCATGAAGTCTTCGTTGCTTGTCGCCAGCGCGCGACGGTTCTCTTCAATGACCCGCTTGTAGACCTCCTCGCGATATACCGTGGTGTCGCCGGGCACCTCCAGGCCGAGCTTGACCTGTTTGCCCTGCATACCAAGAACGGTTATGCGGATGTTTTCACCCAGATACAGGCTCTCGCCGGGACGTCGCGTCAATATCAGCATGGCGTATCCATTACGCTATACATAGTTGGCAAGGCTCAGTTTCATGATCATGGATGAGGACTGAAGCACCGTCTGATAGGTGAGCTGTTGCCGAGTGAGTTTTGTCAGCAGTTCGGTCAGGTCTATATCTTCCGTATAGCTCAATCGTTCCTGCTGGTCCAGTTTCTGGAAGCTGAGAACGTCCGAGGCCATTTCTATACGATTTTCCAACCCGCCCAGACGGGTGGATTCGGCAAGTACAGTCTCATGCGCCTTTCCCAGAGCGGCCAGGGTTTTCTGGCAGCCCTCCTGATTGTTGCCTTCAAGATAACCGATGAAATTGCCCACCACTTCGAAAAGATTGGCGTCGCCTTCAATGGAGGGCTTGCCTTGGTAATAGCCGCCGAAGATATCCTTACCCACCCCGTTTACGGAAATATAGGTGTCCTTGAAGATCTCGTAATTCAGATCTGCGCGGGAGGGATGGATCAGCACCTGCGCGCCAGCTGGCACCGTGGTGCCGCCAACCGCCGCTGCGGCGTCCAGATCCATGTAGCCGCCGGGCACGGGCAGGCGCACCGTGCCGCCGCCTGTGGTCTGCCCCTTGGCCGTGACCCAAGTGGCACCGCAGTCAGTGCTGTAGGACCAAGTGAATTCATTGCCCACAGTATTCAGGTCTGCGGCGGTGTCGATGCGCACCAGCATATTTTTGTTGAATGTTCCTCTGGCCGAAGCCGCGAGCCCCCGCTGGCCGCCCATGATGGTCATTTCCGGCGGCGGATCCTTGTCATCGCCCTGGTACACGGCAGTGGGCCGGATATAAAGCAGGGTGCCGTTCTTGGCTCCCGGCCCCGCGTCCACGTCCGCCGCGCTGACCGGCATGTTCTGGTCCAGGGTCACAACGACGCCATCGGCCACCAGCTCGCGGCTGCCCGCAGCCACTGTCGCATCGGTCCAAGTGGCGCCGCCGTCCTTGGACCAGCGGTAGGTCAGCGCGTTCACACCCAACGTGCCGTCGCTGGTGAACTGGATCAGCGTGGTCGAGCCGGTCGCGCCCTGGATGCTGTAACCGCCCTGGTTAAGCACGCCTGACCAGTTGTCATCCCAGCTGGTCAGGGCCAGACCTTCCTCAAAGGCGCTGCTGTCGTATCTGTGTCCGGCGAACAGACTCTTGCCCTCAAATTCCGTATTGGCATAGTTGAGCAGTTCGCCGAAGTACTGCCGGACTTGGTTGGCCATGATCTCGCGCTGCGCGGCGGTGTACGTGCCGGAGGAAGCCTGTTCGGCCAGGGTTTTGATGCCCGTGATGGCTGTGGACACCTTGTTGCCCAGAATATTCATGGACAGCTGTACCCAGCCCTTGGCCGTGTCCACATTGGTCTGGTACTGGGCCGTGGCATTGAGGTCATCGCGGGTGGTGAGCACGCGGTACGTACCGGCGGGATCGTCCGAGGGCCGGTTGATCTTCTTCTGAGTGGAACCCTGCTCGTTGCTCCCCATGTAGCCCGCCAGATTTTTCTGCATCTGGCCGACCATGTCGCTGTACATCATGCTCTGAGTGATGCGGATAGCCATACTCCTTTCCCTCGCGCCTTACTGCTTGAGTCCGAGCAGGGTTTGCAGCATCTGGTCGGCGGTGGTGATCAGCTTGGCCGCCGCAGTGTAGGAGTGCTGAAATTTGATCAGATTGCTCATTTCCTCATCCATGTTCACACCCGACACCGAAGCCGTGCGTTCGGCCAGATCATTGGTCAGCGCGGTGTGATATTCGGCATTGGTCCTGGAAAGCCGGCGGTCCGAGCCCACGGTGGTGACTAGGTTGGCGTAGTACTGGGAGATGCTCTGGTTGTCCACAGTTTTCCAGAGCGTGGAAATGGTCACGTTCTTGCTGGCCAACTTGCCTATGGCCTCGGCGGTGGCGTTGTCGCCCACATTGGCCTGATGCTGGCCGTTAACCTGGCCCGAAGCGATCAGATTGGTATTGCTGTGCATCCGGCTGCTGACGGCCAGATTGGAGGCGTTGTCGCCGCTGAAAAAAGTATTGATGCCCAGAGCGGCCATCAGGCCCGTGCTGTCCGCGCCCATGCCGAAGCGCACGTTGGCGGCGGGACTGGTTTCAATGATCAGCTTGCCGTCTTGGATGCTGGCCTTGAGTGGCGACGGCGCGAGGGGGGTGCCGTCCGCCCTCACCATTCCGTTGATGGCGTCGCGCACGTCTTCCAGACTATGGCTGGAAGGATCAAAATTCTGGATGCCGGGCGTGGCCGGGTCAAAATCCAACATGCCGGAGGCCGTATAGTCGCCGGTGGTCTTATCGTAAAAATGAAAATTGACGTTGCCTTCCTGAAGCCTGTCCGAAAAGGGTAGAATGGCTTGGGCCGAGCCCAGTGCCTGGCTGACATCCTCCACCTTCTGCTGGCCCTGGGCGTAATCCAGCATACTCAAGCCCGTGCCTTGGCTGTGGATGCGGTTCACTTCCCAGATCAGGGAAGAGGTCACGGCGTTGAGTTCGTCCATGTAGCGGCCGCAGTTGTCATCGCGGATATTGTAGTACGCGGCCAGCTTGCCGCCGGTAAGGCGGCTCTGGTTGTCCGTGCCGTCAAAACGGACCTGCGGAGTGATGTTCTGCGGACCGTGCGTAGGCTCGATCCAGTACAGACCGCTCTTGGGCACGATGTCAAACTTGTCGCCAGCGTGAAAATCGGTCGACTTGGTAAAGGAAATTTTCAGATCCTTGACCAGAACCGGGTCAACCTCGCCATCGCCGTCGTTGTCCGTAATGTCGAAATGCAGTTCCTGACCGTTCTCGTCACGCAGCCAGGTTTTGCCGCCGTCCAGAGAGACGCGGAACTGCGGCGGCGGCACATCGCCCACATCGCCGCCATTGACGATGTCCACCGTGTACTCGTGGCTGTCCGAGCCGTCGTACTTCACGGTTCCCGTGTAGGTGGAGTTGCCCATGATCCGGTCTTCGGCACGCGGCCCCATGACCCGCAGCTCATAGGTGCTCTGCCCGTCCACCAGCGGTTGGCCGGTGGTCAGCTGGACCCGGAAATTGCCCTTGCCGTTGTCGATGGTTTCCACGTCCGCCAGTGTGGCCAGCTCACGCACCAGCTGGTCGCGCTTGTCCAGCAGGCTGTTGGGATTGCTGATGCCGTCCACGGTATTGGCGGTGATCTGCCTGTTGAGATCGGCGATGGACTTGGCGAGGTCGTTGACGCGGTCCACGGTCTGGCCGATGGAAACATCCATTTCCTTCCGGATAGCCTGGATGCCGTCCATGGTGCTGCCGAACATGTCACTGAGGTTGTCGGCATAGGAAAGCAGGCTCTCGCGGGTGGCCGTGTCATCCGGACGCAGGGCCAGAGCCTGCCAGGCAGTGAAGAATTTGTTTAGCGAGGAGCTGAGTCCCGCGCGGTTGGACTCGTTGAAGATGTTCTCCAGCGATGCCATAATAGTGTCCTGCTCGTCCCAGCGCGCGGAATTGGTGGATTGGCGCACATAGGAACGTTCCAGAAAGGCGTCGAAAAAACGCATGATCTGCTGGGCGTTGACCCCCAGCCCCTGCGCGCCGGGCTTGGTCGCCGTGAGGCCGCCCGCGTCGCGTTGATCCACGTACTGACGCGAGTAACCCTCGGTATCCACATTGGCAAGATTGTTGCCAGTGACCGAGATCCAGGCCTGGGAAGCATTGAGGGCCGACTGGCCGATGTTGAGCAGACCACTGAGCATGGCTTAGAGCCTCCCGGAAATGATGGCCGCCTGCGGGTGGGACTCGGGGCGCATGCCACCCCTGCGGCCGTAGGTTTCCGTCTTGGGCGGCATGGCCTTGCTGGCCAGGGCCTGCAAGGTGCGGCTGCTCTGGTCCAGCAGCGCCAAAGAAAGCTGAGCGTTGCGCGAAGCCTGGCGGGAAACCCCCTGCTCCTGGAAATCCACGGAGCGGAACAGCCCAAGCAGCACCCCTCCCTGCTCTTCCGGCAGGGAGCGGGCGTATTCCGTCACGCGCACGCCGTCCAGCGCCCTGATGACCACAGCCTTTTCCACAGCCAGCTGACGGATCAGTTCCTGAATGGAAAATTCCTGCGCCACCACGCCGTCCGTGTCCCTCGACAGCAGGATACGGTATTCCTCTTCCAACAGATCGCGCAACAGCGCGAGCGCCTTGTCCTGACGGGATAAACTTTCATGAATTCTCTGGTACATAACGCCTCGCTTGGCCTTGAAGGTCAGGGCGGTGCCTCGTTATCGGTTTGCCGCGCTCCGGGTAAAAACTGCCCCCCGCCTCAATCAAGCAAAATTCATGCCGTTTAACCGCGCAACTCTCCGGCCGTTAGCGGCGGAATGCTGAATGAAGCCGCCGTGCCGTCAGTCGCCGCACCCTGCTCCGCCGCCGAGCGGGCGGTGAGCAGCGGATCCGGGGTGGCGGACTGAGCCGCCGACATCTGGGCCGTATTGCTTTGGGCGACGGCGGGAGCGGCATTGGCCTGGGCGGCCTGGCTCTGCGCTTGGGCCGCATGATAGGCGGCCAGTCCGGCACCGGCGCGGTTGCCCGATCCCGTACCGTCCGTATTCAGGGTGCGGAGCATATTCTGGCCGCGCCGGCTGCGGCTCTTCTGCGGGATATTGGTGGTATAGCGCACCGTGCGGGTCTGCGGGACGGTTTCGACGGCCTGGGTCTGGACCTGCCCCTGATTTTGCTCCCGCGCCTGGTTCAGCGGTGCTGGAGACGCGCCGGGAGCGGCATGTGTGGACAGCGCGGCCGCCTGAATAGCCGCAGCTGCTCCCACGAACGGACTTTCCTCCGTGCCGGGTGCGGCCTGTCCGTTGGCGGCGTGCCGCTCCACAATCCCGCCGGGCCGGTTCAAATGCCGCAGGGGGGGCCGCACGGCGTTCGGACCGAGCTTGTCCCCGGCCTCGCGCTGGCTCATCCGGGCCAGTTCCAGACCGGAAAGTCCCTCCTGCCGCGCGCCCCGCCCGGCGTGCGCGGTTGTCGTCTTTTCTTGCGCGGGCGGGTTCAGGATCTGCCGGGCGCGCAGGGAGGCCAGAGCCTGCTCCACTTCGGGATTACTCAGAATTTCAGCTTCATTTTGGGTGCTTGCGTCCAGCGCCGCCCCGGCCCGCGCTGTCGGATCGTCGACCGGGCCGTTGCTCGCCGCGTCATTCCGTTCCACCACGCCCATTTGCGGCGCAACGCCGTCATAGATGGAAGATCCGGCGCGTCCCGCGTCGGGCACCCGGCCTGCGGTCGGAACGTCGTTTGCGGCTGCCGCGACGGGCTGTTCCGCCGCCGGAGTTGCGGACGTTTCCGGCAGGAGGGGAGCCGCCGAAGGGCTGAAAGCCGCGCTGCGGCTGGGCCCCGCCGCGCTGCGGCTGGCGGAAATCAGATTGCGCGAGAGCTGTTCATACATCATATCCGCCAGACCGATGCCTCCGGCGGACGTCATTTTTTTGGACAGCTCTTGGTCGTACATGTCCTGCCAGAACTGCTCCTCGCGTCCGTGCAGCAGGCCGTTCTTGGGCAGGGTGTTGCGCATCTCCTGCCACATCTTCTGGATGAAGACTGATTCAAAACCTTCGCAGGCCTCATGCAGTTTCTTGGCCTTGGCCTCGGGCGAAATCTTTTTGCCGCCGAGGTCGCCCAGACTGGCGATCCGGGCATGGAGATCACGGCGGGAACTTTCGTTGGACGCGCTTTCCGGCGAAATCATGGCCGGGACGGTATTGAGGGGTGCTGTCATCTCAGATCACCTCCAGCTCCGCGTGCAGTGAACCCGACACCTGCAGGCTGCGCAAAATGGAAATCAGGTCTCGGGGCGTGGCCCCGATGGCGTTGAGGCCGTCCACCAGCTCCTGCAGGGTGGCTCCTTCCACCATCACCAAACGGCGGTTTTCCTCACGAACATTGATATCGGTCTGGGGCGTGACCACTGTCTGGCCCTGTGAGAAAGGACCTGGCTGCGAAACCTGTTCGTTTTCCTGCACGGTGATCTGGAGATTGCCGTGGGCCACGGCGGCGCGCGAAATGCGCACGTCCCGGCCCAACACCACAGTGCCGGTCTTTTCGTCCACCACCACCCTGGCGGCGGTGTCCGGGGTCACTTCCAGATTCTCCACCGAGGCCATCAGGGGCACGAGATTGCTTCTGTACTGCGGGGGCACGTCCATGCTCACGCTCATGGAATCCACAGCGCGGGCATAGGGGCCTCCCATGGCCGCGTTGAGCCGCTCGGCTATCTGCTGGGCCGTGGAAAAATCCCCCACCCTCATGTTCAGGGTCAGCTTGTCCTGCTGGTTGAACTCAAAGGGAATGCCCCGCTCTACAATGCCGCCGCCAGGGATCAGGCCCACAGTATTGACGTTTTTCTGGGTGCTGGCCGCCGCGCCGGAAACGGAAAAACCGCCCACGGTCAGGGAGCCCTGGGCCAAGCAATAGGTCTTGCCGTCCACGCCCTTGAGCGCGGTTTGCAAGAGCACGCCGCCCAGCAGAGAGGTGGCGTCGCCCACCGAAGAAACGGTCACGTCTAGGCGGCTGCCCGGCTTGGAGGACACCGGCATGCGCGCCGTAACCATAACCGAGGCTACGTTCTTGATTTTCAGGGCCGAGGAATTCACACCGATGCCCATGCGGTCCATCATGTTTTTCATGGAGCTCAGGGTGAAGACGGAATCTTTTTTGTCGCCGGTACCGGCCAAGCCCACCACCAAGCCGTAGCCGATAAGCTGGTTGTCCCGCACACCGGAAAAGGTGGCGATATCCTTGATGCGCACAGCCTGTGCGGGCGGAGCCCCGCAAAGCAGCAGGGCCGCCGCAGTCAGCCAGAAAACATAATGGCGGGTAATCGTCAATTTCATGGCGCATGCTCCTTGCCGGAGAACCGGCACAAACCTTATATGCAGGAAGCATGCCTAGGCATAAAAAAGCCACCCCCCTTGCGGGAAGCGGCGAAAATACCAGTGTCCGCGCGCCGGATGCCGGCCAGAAAACATGGACCGGAGCTGGACCGGGCCGTCGGGCTATATATGGAAGAGGTCCGGCTCTTCCAGGATCAACTTGGCCGCAATGAGGCGGCTGTCCGGCCTGTAAGTGCCGTTGGCCACCTGAATCCGCAGGGATTCCACCTTGTCGGCGCGCACATCGGGCGTATTTTGCGCGGTACGACGGGCCTCGGTCAGCAGCAAGGCGTCTTGGGACACACTCACCGTATCGCCGCGTGCGGCATCAGTCCCGGCGTTTTCCGCTCTGGCGCGACCGCGCGTCTCACCGCTCTTTTCCAGCCCCGCAGCATAGGGATCCAGCAGCGGGCTTGTCGTATTCTGAATTTCCATAGTCCTTCTCTCCGTCTGTCCGGCGCGGGCATATTCCCCGCTAATGACCGGATGGCTTTTCCAGCATGCTCTGGTCAACCTTTTGGCGTGTGATGCGCCAGAGCGTATGACGCGTGAGGCGCTGTTCCTCCTCGCTTAGGGGGCGCGGGCCCTCAGGACCTTCGCCCACGATATTGAGCCTGCCTCCCGGCGGGTAGGTGAACTGCACGTCCTGCCCCACAGCCCGGCCCAACTCCCGGCGGATTTCCTCCACCACCGGATTGTCGCTGCCGGTGAAGATCAGGCTGTCATACAGTTCCTGCGCCACTTTTTCCACATAGACGCGGCGCTTGATGGACGGGTCGGGGTCTTGCGGTTCCAGCCCCTCGGCCAGACGCCGACGCACACGAAAACGCGCCAGCCGGCGGGCCGCCAGCAATTGCTGCTCATAGCTTTGCAGCATGATGCGCATTTGCGTGGTGCTCGTCTCGGCCATGATGTTTTCCGTCCCTGCTGTTTTTTTCGGTCTCCCGCCGGGAAACTTTAGACTTTTTTATGCTCTTTGGCGGCGTGACGCCATTTCGAAGATAATATGCTGAAATACTTATAGTAAAATTCTTGTTTTTTATCAGTTAGTTATTAAACGTGTCCCACGCTACCGCTGGTTGCGCGCCAGCACAAAACCCACGCCCAGCAGGCATCGCGCGCCCAACATCAGACTCAGGGACGAATCCAGTTGCAGAAAGCCCGCCGCCGTGAGCCCCAGACCACAGAGGGGGCACGCCCACGGCGCAGACATAACCGGGATTCCAGGCATTGCAGAGGTGCGCGGAGCGGCGTGGTCAGGGCCTGCGCCACAGATTGCAGGGCTAGCAGACTCCAGACCACTGCCGGATTCCGGGGCAGTTCCGACGCGCCGGAGGTCAGGGCGGCCATGGCGCAGCCGTAAACTATGCGGCCGGGGCCAGTCCGCTGGCATTGAACATGGCCCCGCCCACGCCCCTCTGCACGAAACACCTCAAAAAGAGCGACGTGGACGCCACAAGGCCCAGCAGAGCCCCGGCCAGTGCGAACACGCCCCAGAGCCAGACGCGGCATCCGCAAATATCGCCCAAGCTGCCCGGAGGTCAGTTGGAACACGCCAGTCCCAGAGAATAAGAAGCGCCCACCAAGCCGAGCTGGCGGGCGCTGGCGTGCAAGCTCTCGCAAGGGCGGAGCACCGCGTTGCCCCCGGCCGCCATCATGAACGGCATAAAGAACAGCGCCGTGCAGACGGCCAGCAGAAGACGTCGGTGATTTTTTTCAAAAGGCATACCGCAGGACATACCTCCGGCGGCGGGAGCGGTCAACGCTGGTTAAACCAAGCGACAGAACATCCGGATATGGCTTCCTTAATCCCGTGAACGCGTCCGCCGTTACATACCCACTTCCTCGGCAATCTGCAGGCAGAGAGCGTCCTTGTTCAGGGTATACAGATGAATGCCCGGCGCGCCGCACTCCAGCAGCTGGCAAATCTGGCGCACGGCGAAATTCAGACCCGCGTCGCGCACGGCCTCGGCCCCGCCCTTGCGGTTGGCATCTTCCAGGCTGAGGTAGAGCTTGCTCGGAATGCTGACCCCGCAAAGAGAGAGCACCCGGCGCAGGGAGTCGAAACTCTGGATGGGCAGAATGCCTGGCACCACGGGCGTCTCCAGGCCCTTGGCGCGAAGGTCCGCCACCAGGGCCTCGTATTCGCGCACATCAAAAAAAAGCTGGCTTACGGCGAAGTCCGCCCCGGCGCGCAACTTGTCCGCCGTGTAGCGGCGATCCAGAGCGAAGGAAGGGGATTCGGGATGCGGCGCGGGATATGCGGCCACGCCGATGCCCATGTCCGGTTCATGTTCGCGCGTAAAGACCACTAGGTCGGCCGCGTGCTGAAAATAGCCGTCCTTCCAGTCCCAGTGCCCGCTCATGGGCGGGTCGCCGCGCAGGGCCAGCACATTGTCCACACCGGCGGCGCGCAGGTCCTTAAGAAAGGCGGCGATGCTCTCCGGCTCGGCCCCAACGCAGGTCAGATGAGGCATGGTCGTAAGGCCGCGCCGCGCCAGTTCGGCAGTAACCGCCAGAGTGTTGTGCCGCCGCGCCCCTCCCGCGCCGTAGGTGACGGATACAAACAGGGGATTAAGCGCGTGCAGTCGCTCCACTGTGGCATAAAAAGACGGCAAATGGGCTGCCTCAGAAGGGGGGAAAAATTCCAGGGAGAAAAAAGGTGCTTTGGCGGCATGAATCAGTGAGCCTATCTGCATGTCCCGCTCCTTGGGCAGAGCCCAGCCCCGTAGGGTCGCGTGATGTCGTCGTGGCTTCATTGGATAATAATTATGCATAATCAAGATAAGCTGATATATCAACGCCGCTCTGCGTTCCCGGCCTTGCCAAATACTTGGCTTGGTCGTAAGGGAACGGCATGCGCACGCCTTTTGCATCAAAGACAATCCGCTGTGCTGACCGCCTTTCATCGGATTTTTCACTGGATTTCCCCCGGATCCGGCTCTTCCCCCCTCTTGCTGGCCGTCGCCGCGCGCCCTTGCGGAGTCTGATTCTGCTCTGCTGGCTGCTGCTGTCGGCGACAACCGTGACGGCAGATCCCGCACCGGTAATGGTTCCGGATATGGCGACGGATGCGCCGCCGGATCCCGATGCGGCATCGCCGGTCCGTCCGTCACCCGCCTCCGGGCCGGAAAACGCCCCGCTTCCGACCGCCGGACAGCGCGGTGTGGACCGGGAAGGACGGGCAGCCTGGACTGTGCTGGAGCCTGGCCTGGCTTTCGGCGAATTCCAACTCAACGACAGCGAAGCCCGGCTCACGGCTCTGCGCATCGATCCCGTCCGATTCGACTTTCTGCTCTGCACCACTTCCCAGGACGGCGGTCCGGCCCGATCTCTGAACGACTGGGGCGAACAGTACGATCTCACGGCGGCCATCAACGCCAGCATGTATCTGCCCGACGGCAGCACCAGTACCGGCTACATGCGCCAGGGCGGGCACCTCAACAACAAGCGCTTGGTCCAGCGCTTCGGGGCCTTTTTCGTGGCCGGGCCCGACAGTCCGAACCTGCCCTCGGCGGCCATTCTGGATCGCGACAATCCCGACTGGCGGCAGCTGATCGACCGCTACGCCCTGGTAGTCCAGAACTACCGGATGATCAATGCCGAACGGCGCATCCTCTGGGTACCGGGCGGACCGCTCTACTCCATCTCCGCCGTGGCCCAGGACGGCGACGGGCAGATCCTTTTTCTGCATTGCCGCATGCCTGTGGAGGCTTACGCTTTTGCCCAGCAACTGCTGCATCTGCCCCTGGACGTGCGCACGGTCATGTATGTGGAAGGCGGAGCCCAGGCCGGTCTGCTGGTGCGTTCCGCCTCGCTCAGACGTGAACTGGCCGGGAGCCATGCGCCCTCTTTTCTGGTGACCGGCAATCTCAAGGCCCCCCTGCCCAACGTACTGGGCGCGCGCCTCAAGGCTGCCGCAACCGCTCCCACGCCGGGCAAGGTTCCGCCGGCTCCGGCCCCGGTTGATCAGCCCCCCTCCCCACAATAGGAAGTACTCCTAAAAAGGGCTTTACAAAAAATCGTTTTTGTTCCAGACTCTGCACTGATATTTCGGTGAACGACATCCCCAAGACCACAGGCCGGGAGACTCCGCCGAAAGACTCTCCAGCGGGCCATGCCCGCCGGTATGTGTGCAAATCCGTCCTCTTGTGCGGGGGCATTCGCTGCCTCCATACGATTTTTTTATGACATAGTGAGGATTATCATGCCAAATCAACTGGAAATTTATAAATGCACCCATTGCGGCAACATCGTTGAAGTTCTGCACGGCGGCGGAGCTGAAATCGTCTGCTGTGGCGAGCCCGTGAAGCTGATGAAGGAAGGGGCCGCCGACGGCGCGCTGGAAAAACATGTGCCGGTGATTGAAAAAGCGGGCGACGGCTACAAGGTCAAGGTGGGCAGCGCGCCCCATCCCATGGAAGAAAAGCATTTCATTGAATGGATCGAACTGCTGGCCGACGGCAAAAGCTATACCAAATTCCTCAAGCCCGGCGACGCGCCCGAAGCCTCCTTCAAGATTGACGCCGCCAAGGTGACCGCTCGTGAATACTGCAATCTGCACGGGCTCTGGAAGGCCGAAAACTAGTATCAGCACTCGCGCGGCCCGGACGCCGCGCTTTTCAGAGTAAAAGGAGAACACTCATGCAGAAATACGTCTGTGGCGTTTGCGGTTATGAATATGATCCGGCGGAACATGACAACGTGCCCTTTGACCAGCTTCCTGATGACTGGGTCTGCCCGGTCTGCGGCGTGAGCAAGGACCAGTTCAACCCCGCCTAGAGCAGCCGCCCGCCGCCAAGGCCTAAGCGTGCGGGTGTCTTCAAATGTTAAGAATGTATATCCTTAGCGTTAATCTGCTCTAAATTTTCGATTGCGGTCTGTATCTTCCGTCCTTTCCCCGCCTTGCCGGTCCGCCCGGCGGGGCGGGGCTTTTCGTGACGGAGCGTTCTTTTTCACCTTTGCAGCTTCTGGAGAAAATAATGCAACCTGTTGAAATCAAAAAAGATATTTACTGGGTGGGCTGCGTCGATTACGACCACCGCGACTTTCACGGCTATTCCCGCTCGCCGGACGGATCCACCTACAATGCCTATCTGATCAAAGACCAGAAAAACGTGCTGCTGGACACTGTGGCGCCGGGCTGCACCGGTACGCTGCTCTGCCGCCTGGCCAAGACCCTCCCCCCCGAAAATGTGGACTACATTGTCTGCAACCATATGGAAATGGACCATTCGGGTTCCTTGGACGAAGTGGTGGAGCGGGTTAAGCCTGAAAAAATCTTTGTCTCCCAGGCTGGGCTGAAGTCCATGTCGGGCTACTTCGCGGGCAGGAACTGGCCCGTGCATGCCGTGAAAAGCGGCGACATCCTGAACATCGGCAGCCGCAATATCGTGTTTCAGGAAACCCGTATGCTGCACTGGCCGGACAGTATGGTTTCCTATATCCCCGAGGAAAAACTGCTGATCAGCAACGACATCTTCGGCCAGAATATCGCCAGCAGCGCCCGCTTCACGGATGATTTCGGGGATGACGGCGAATTCGTGAAGCGGATCAAGGAATATTTCTACAACATCGTGCTGCCCTACTCCCCCATGGTGCTCAAGACCCTGCCCGTGGTGGAAAAACTGGACATCGACATGATCGCCCCGGACCACGGCCTGATCCATCGAGGCGAGAAGACCGTGCGCTTCATCATCGACATGTACCGCCGCATGGCTGAACAGAAGCCCGAGCAGCGTGCCTTGATTTTCTACGACACCATGTGGCAGTCCACAGAGCATATGGCCTATGCCGTGTGCAGCGGTCTGGAGGAAAACGGCGTGCCCACGCGGATTATGTCCGTAAAGCACAACCACCACAGCGCCGTCATGACCGAACTGGCTGACTGCGGCGCGGTGCTGGCCGGTTCGCCCACCCACAACAATACGGTACTACCCTTGGTGGCCGCGCAGCTCACCTACATGAAGGGCCTGCGGCCGCTCAACCGCGTGGGGGGGGCCTTCGGATCCTACGGATGGTCCGGCGAAGCACCCACATATCTCCAGGAACAGCTGGCCGCCATGAATATGGACATGCCTGCCGGAGCCGTGAAATGCAACTGGGCCCCGGACAAGGACGTGTTCCGCACCTGCCACGCGCTGGGCAAAACCGTGGCCGAGACGCTCAAGAAAAAATGCCAGGAAAGTTAGACATCCGCACCGGCGGGATATAAACAGCCGGACATCAAAACTATCCGCTATGCGGATGGTTTACGCCAGTCCTATAAGGGCTTGTTACCGGCTAGAAGTCATTTCATAATTCCAGAAAAGGTCATGAAAATCGTGCAATCGAAGTTCATGAGCAAATACCA
>APFI01000113.1 GCA_000403945.1 Desulfovibrio sp. Dsv1 | reverse complement strand
TTTGGCATTTTCCATGATTTTACTCGGAAGAGTCATCAGGGAATTATGAAATGACTTCTAGTAAAAAACTTGGGTCATGACCAGCTGAGACGACACTATCCAGTTTTGACACAAAAACTTATATCCCGGAGAAGTCTTTCGGCAATGCACTCTCCGACAGCCTGCCGGAACTCTATATCCCGCTGGGCGTTGGCGGCGGCATCGCGGACAGGGACACGGGGTTGGTGTAGTTCGGCTGCCTGCACTATATGCCCCGAGGTAGGGCGCTTCACCATCCGTGATCCGGCCAAAGCCCGGCGCGGCGACGGCGATTTGTACAATTACCGCGCGGACGATCCCGCAGCCCAAGGGCTTCAACGCAGCTCCATGCTTTCCAGCTCTTTCAGGCCCGCTTGGTCCGTGAATTCGAAACAGAGGGGCGTCACGGTGATGTAGCCTCGGTTGAGCAGGTCTTTGTCCGATCCGGCGTTGATGGTGCGGGCCGGAATTTCGCCTTCCAGCCACCAATAGGGCGCGCCGCGCGGATCAAAGCGTTCCAGATAGATGTTTTTCCAGACCGCGCGGGTCTGCGGGCAGACCCGCAGGCCTTTGGCTTGGCCCAAAGCGCCAGCCGGATAGTTGATATTGATGACCCGGCGCGGAGCCAGGCGCGCCCAGTCAATGCGCTCCGCCAAGGCCACGGCGTGCCGGGCCTGGGGCAGCAGGTCAGCGCAGCCCTGATGGTCGTCGTAGGAGACGGCCAGACTGGGCAGGTCTTCATGGGCCGCTTCCGTGGCCGCGCCCACCGTGCCGGAATAAAGAATGTCCGGCCCCACGTTGGGTCCGGCGTTGATGCCGGAAATGGCCATGTCCGGCCTGTGTGGCAGTAGGCGGGCCAGAGCCAGCTTGACGCAGTCCGTGGGTGTGCCGTAAATGCCCGTGCCTGTGAAGCCGGATTCCTCAAACTCTATGGCCCGTAACGGTTCGAAGACCGTGAGGGAGTGCCCCACGCCGGACTGCTGGCGCATGGGAGCCACCACGCGCACACTGTGCCCGGCTTCCCGCAGAGCCGCGTACATGGCCCGGAGGCCCGGAGCGCGGATGCCGTCGTCATTGGTCAGCAGAACATCCATTTGACAATACCTCGTAAAGAAGGGAAGTTATAAAGACGCACCGTCTCGCGCAAGACAAGGCGGCGCGGGGAAAAATCGTCATTCAGCGCGTCGTGCCGGACCGGGCGGCCCGGGCGTACGCGACAGCGGATACTATATGGAAAAAGGCAGTTACGTCAAAGACATCGGTCCCGCCTCCGAGGCGCGCGGCCTGTTCGTGGTCAGCCAAGCGGCCCAGGGCCAGTCACGCAGCGGGCCGTACTGGCGGCTGACCTTGGTCGATGCCAGCGGCAGCTTGGATGCCAAAATCTGGCACCCGCTCAGCGCGGAGTTCAGCGAGATCCCTGTGGGCTCTGTGGTCTGGGTCGAGGGCCGCGCCGGTCTGTACCGGGATCAGGTCCAGCTCACGGTGGAGCAGTTGCGCCGACTCTCCGAGGAGGAGGGCGCTGCGGTGGACCAAGCCGCCCTGATGCCCGCCAGTCCCTTTTCCCTAGACGACATGCTGAGCGAACTGCTGGCCCTCTGCAAGGAGGAATTCCGCCACGCGCCTTGGCGCAAGCTGGCGCTTTCCGTGCTCAACAATCAAGAATTGCGCGCGGCTTTCCGGGTCTGCCCGGCGGCCAAGGGCGTGCACCACGCCTATGTGGGCGGTCTGCTGGAGCACACCCTGAGCGTGTTCAAGCTCTGCCGCCGCATTGCGGACCAGTATCCCGAACTGGACCGCCAGACCCTGCTGGCCGGAGCCCTGTTTCACGATTTCGGCAAGATTCGCGAATTTTCCGGCGGTCTGGCCAACGATTACACGGATGAGGGCCGTCTGCTGGGCCATCTCTTGCTGGGCGTGGAGATGCTGACCCCGCATCTGGACAAATCCGGCTTGGATGCGGGTCTGCAACGCCACCTGAAGCACCTCATCCTGAGCCATCACGGCGAATTGCAGTTCGGCGCGGTGCGTCAGCCGCACACGGCCGAGGCCATGGCCCTGCACTACGCCGACAATCTGGACGCTAAAATGGCCCAGTGCCGGAGCCTGTTCGAACGGTTGGGGGAGGAAGGCCAAGGCTGGACGTCCTGGCAGGCTACCTTGGGGCGGCCGTTGCACCGGGCCGCGCGCACTCCGGAGCCTTCGCAAGGGAGGGTGGCGTCCGCCAAGGGCCGCAAAAAAGCGGTGAGGGAAGAATGTTTATCTCTTTTGAAGGTATAGAAGGTTCGGGCAAGTCCACAGCCCAGCGTCTGCTGGCCGAACATCTGCAAGGCCTCGGGCACGACCCTCTGCTCACCCGTGAGCCGGGCGGCTGCGTTCTTGGCCGTAGCCTGCGGCCTATCCTGCTGGATGCCCGCACGCGCGGCCTTTCCACTCGGGCCGAGCTGTATCTTTTTCTGGCGGACCGCGCCCAGCACGTGGCCGAAGTCGTCCACCCGGCGCTGGAGGCCGGGCAGCCCGTGCTCTGTGACCGCTATGTGGATTCCACCTTGGCCTATCAGGGCTATGGGCGCGGCCTAGACCCGGAGCGCCTGCGCCGCATCAACGATATGGCCACCGGCGGCCTCATGCCCGATCTGACCCTGCTGCTGGACCTGCCCGTGCACTGCGGGCTGGAGCGGGCGGGCCTGCGCAACCGGCAGGAGGGCACCGTGCTTTCCGAAGGCCGCTTCGACGCCGAAAGCCTGAAGTTTCACGAGCGTGTGCGTCAGGGTTACCGGAGTCTGGCCGCCGAGGAACCCGGGCGCTTCGCCATCATCGACGCGGCCCAGCCGCCCGAGGACGTGATGTTGCAATGCCTTTCGGCGGTGGAGGCCTCGCTGCGGCGGCGGGGCAGGGGACTGGACTGAAAGAATCCGGATTGTCGTGGAATCGTAAGGAGCCCGGCATGAGCGAAATGTACACCATTCATGCGAACGGAAACCAGCTGTGTTTTGAACCGCGCCAGGACGGCGTTCTGGAAGATGTTCTGGCGCAGGGCTCGCATCTCGACGGCTATGAGGCCGTCAGCCACATGGGCGACCCCGACCCGCTGCACTGCGCGATCTTCCGCCGGAGCGAAGGCAACGGCGGCTTTTTCACTTTCCATGACCAGGACGGCCTGTTGTTCACCGCCGTGACGGAAAGCAACCTGGCCTATGCCCTGGCCCAGAGTTTTTTCGGCGGAATGGTTTCCGAGGCCCGTTATGGGGCTGACATTTTTGAAAATATGGATGATCCCGATGGGTGTTGAACCCCTTGCGACCGCCCGCCGTCTGGGCGTGGTCTTCTTTCCGGCCTTTGACTGGGCCATTTCCGCCACGCACCCGGAGCGTGAGGAGCGCCTGCTCTACACCCGCGACCAGTTGCAGGAAGAGGGGCTCTTCGACATCCCCGGCATCAGCGAATACCGGCCGTCCTTCGCCAGCCACGCCCAACTGGCGCGCGCCCATTTCTGTCTGCCCTCAGTGGGCGCGGTGAGCACGGACTCCCATCTGGCCTCGGCCGGCGGGGCCATCATCGCCGCGCGTCTGGTGCTGGAAAAGAAAGAGAACAGGGCCTTCGCCCTGGTGCGTCCGCCCGGACACCACGCCATGCGCGTGGTACACGGCAATCGCGGCTTCTGCAACATCAACAATGAAGCCGTTATGGTGGAGTACATCCGCGACCACTATCCCCGCCCCGACGGACGGCCTCTGCGCGTCGCCATTGTGGATACGGACGTGCACCACGGAGACGGCAGCCAGGACGTGTTCTGGAATGACCCGCACACACTGTTCATCTCCCTGCATCAGGACGGTCGCACACTTTATCCCGGCACCGGCTTTCCGCAGGAATGCGGCGGCCCGGCGGCTCTGGGCCGGAACATCAACATCCCCCTGCCGCCGGAAACTTCGGACGAGGGCTATCTCTATGCCATCAAGCATGCCGTGCTGCCTATCCTGGCCGAGTTCAAGCCGGACTTGGTCATAAATTCCGCCGGGCAGGACAACCATTTCACTGATCCGCTGGCCAATATGCGCATCTCGGCCCAAGGCTACGCGGCGCTCAACACGGCCCTGAACCCGGACATCGCCGTGCTGGAAGGCGGCTACTCCATCCGGGGCGCGCTGCCCTACGTCAATCTGGGCATCTGCTTGGCCTTGGCCGGCCTGTCGGCGGAGGACATCCGCGAGCCGGGCTGGAATCCGGCATCTACCCGCCAGCGACCCGAAGTGGGCCAGTACATCGCCAAACTTTGCGACCAGATTGTGGATCTCTACCGGCACCCCCCGGCACAGCCCACGGAAGGTCAGGAGGAAGACGGCTGGTGGGTACGGCGCAAGCACATTTTTTACGACACGGATATGCTGCGCGAAAGCCAACGCGAAGCTTGGCGGCTCTGCGTCGACTGTTCCGGCCTGGGGCGGATTGAAACCAGCTCGGAGCGGGTGGACCGCTCCTTCTGTCTTCTAATCCCCCGCCATGCCTGCCCGCATTGCAGGAAGGAAGGCGCGGCCTTGGCGGAACAGGCCCGCAAAAGCGGCCGTTACGCGCACGTGCTGGTGCTGGACGGAGATCGCGCGGACAAGGCCGACGGGCGGGCGGAATAACAGGGGAGGCCGTTATGCGGATACTGGATGGCCTGCGCCGCCTGAAGATTGTTTTCAATATCACCGAAGGCATTGAACGCTCTATTTATCTGTATATCTTGTTAGGAGACAAGGTACACATTGATACAAGTGTTACAGGTTCGGAAGCGCGGATTGCTATATGCTTGGCTGCGCCGGGCAGAAACAGCAGGGAAACAGACAATATATTATAACACATGTCCATTCGTGTCCTATCTTGAGCCTGCATGCCCTCAAGAAAGCATCAAATTACATGATATATGGCCATGTCAAAGCCGGATTGAAGATATAGACTTTCAATATAAAGAGCGTCCCATACCGAATTTTATGGTCTTTTCGTGGCATCCTCACAGGTTGATATCACGGTTTCCGATAGCGACATTCTTTCGCCGGAACCGGAGATATACCCAGGGTTATTGAAACAAGCGGCCGTTCACAGGGGTCGCTGCCGTTCCACTGGCTTGAAAAACAAATTTTGTTTACCGGCGATGCCGTCCCTGTGGAGGGAGATATCCCGATTTTTATCAACCTGCGTGATTCGATTGAATCTTTGAAAAAAATACGTTCGCTGCCTGCGGTGAAGTATTATGCATCGGCATGGGACGAGGTATGCGACAGCAGCGAGGAGAAAATGAACCTCAACGCTGCGTTTGCCTGCCTGCAAGGAATCACCGCTATAGTGAAAGACATGTTATTCAGAAATACGGACGCGAACAGAGAGGAAAACCTTGCTGCAACAGTGCAGGACTTGAGTTTACGACACCTTACCGACAATTCTTTGTTCAGAACGTCCATAAACAGCGGCATAGGCTAGGTACTTCAGAGGCGCTGATGTCGCGGCATTTTTATTATCTCAGTAAAATATAGGCAACAGCCCGGACAGAAGTCACTATAATGGCTATATCCAAAAGGTCAAATCCATTGTGGAGGAGTTCAGAGGTGCACACTTGGTGCGGAGCGAGAAGGTCAGTGCGCTGTCCGCCGCATGGCAACCCGACCGGGTCGCCCTCATTGAATTTGCATCAAAACAGCGAATAGAAGACTGGCTCTCTTCCGAAGAGTACAGGGCCATTGAAGGTCTGCGGCTGAGTTCGGTCAGGCCAGCGCCGTTGTTGTCGAAAGCGAACCGGCCTGACGAGGATCGGCGTCCCGTCACGCGGGTCTTGACGGCGGAGGTGTTCCGGGATCATAAGAACAAACGTCAAAACAGATTCGTCGTCAAGGCGTGGGCGTTTTTTATCCAACCATACATGAGGGGAGTCCGCATGGCGAAAATCCTGATCATCGGCGCGGGCGGCGTGGGCGGCGTGGTGGCCCACAAGTGCGCCCAGGTGGCCAAAGAGGCCGGCATTTTTGAATGGATCACCCTGGCCAGCCGCACGTTGTCCCGCTGTACGGACGTGGCGCGCAGCGTCAAGGCCCGCGTCGGCGTGGACATCGACACCGCTCAGGTGGACGCGAACAACGTGTCCGAACTCTGCCAACTGATCCGGCAGGTCAAGCCGGATCTGGTCTGCAATCTCGCCCTGCCCTATCAGGACCTGCCCATCATGGACGCCTGCCTGGAATGCGGCGTGCATTATCTGGATACGGCCAATTACGAGCCTCTGGACACGGCCAAGTTTGAATACAAATGGCAGTGGGCCTATGCCGACCGCTTCCGCGAGGCCGGGCTCACGGCCTTGCTGGGCTCGGGTTTCGACCCCGGCGTGACCAACGTTTTCGCAGCTTGGGCCCTGAAGCATGAGCTGGACGAAATACATGTGCTGGACATAATCGACTGCAACGCCGGTGACCACGGCCAGCCCTTTGCCACCAATTTCAATCCGGAAATCAACATTCGCGAAGTCACCGCGCCGGGCCGTTACTGGGAGCGCGACGAGTGGGTGGAGACCGACCCACTGGCTTGGTCCATGAACTACGACTTTCCGGACGGTATCGGCAGCAGGAAATGCTATCTCATGTACCATGAGGAACTGGAGTCCCTGGTGCGAAACCTCAAGGGCATTCGCCGGGCGCGCTTCTGGATGACCTTCTCGGACAATTATCTCAATCATCTCAAGGTGCTCGGCAATGTGGGAATGACCCGCATTGACCCCGTACGCTTCCAGGGGCAGGAGATCGTGCCCATCCAGTTCCTTTCGGCCCTGCTGCCCGCCCCGTCCTCCCTGGGGCCGCTGACCAAGGGCAAGACCTGCATCGGCGACGTCATGCGCGGGATCAAGGACGGCAGGAAAAAGACCGTCTACGTCTATAACATCTGCGACCACGAAGCCTGTTATGCTGAAGTGGGTTCCCAAGCCATTTCCTACACCACGGGCGTGCCCGCCATGATCGGCGCCAAGATGATCGCGGAAGGGGCATGGCGCAAGCCCGGCGTCTGGAACATGGAGCAGTTCGACCCGGATCCTTTTATGGCGGACCTGAATGTCTACGGGCTGCCGTGGCAGTGCGTGGAAGTGAAGTAGGGGCGGAGCGCATCAGGCCTATTGGGGGCCTGACACCCGGCTGCGGAATACTTTGTCCGTACGGGACGCTCAAAACCGCCGGACACTATATGAGGGATATTGATGGACTGCCTGGACTTTTTGTTCACAGGGAACAATCCCGTCCCCTCCCCCTGCTTTGTGCTAGACGAACCGCGTCTGGCGGCCAACGCCGCCATCCTGGATACGGTGCAGCGCCGCACCGGCGCGAAAATCCTGCTGGCTCTCAAGGGCTATGCGGCTTGGGCCACCTTTCCACTGCTTTCGTGCGCGGGCGTGGGGCCGCTCTGGGGCACGTGCGCCAGCTCCGTGGACGAAGCGCGTCTGGGACGGGAGGAATTTGGTGGCGAGGTGCATGCCTTCGCCGCAGCTTGGACTGCGGCGGAAATCGCCGAGCTGCTGGAGCTGGCGGACCACATCGTGTTCAATTCCCCGGCTCAGTGGCGGCAATTCCAACCGCTCATCTCAGCCCACAACCGCGCGCACCGCGCCGATAATCCCATTGCCTGCGGCCTACGCCTCAACCCCGAGTATTCCGAGGGCGTGACGCCCATCTATGATCCCTGTGCGCCGGGTTCGCGCCTAGGCATCCGCCAGAGCCATTTCGATCCTGCCGCTCTGGAGGGCATTTCCGGCCTGCATTTCCATACCCTCTGCGAGCAGGGGGCCGACGCCCTAGCTCGCACCCTGGACGCTGTGGAGGCAAAATTCGGCCCTTGGCTGCCCGGTTGCGACTGGATCAATTTTGGCGGCGGGCATCATATCACCAAGCCAGGCTATGACTTGGACCTGCTCTGCGCCTGCCTGACTTGCTGGCACGAACGCTACGACGCTCAGATTTACCTGGAGCCGGGCGAGGCTGTGGCCCTCAACGCGGGCTGGCTCACAGCCACAGTGTTGGATGTGGTCATGGCCGACATGCCCGTGGCCGTGCTGGATGTCTCCGCCGCCTGCCACATGCCCGACGTGCTGGAAATGCCCTACAGGCCAAAAGTCTTTTACCGGCATGACGGCGCAACCGCGCGGGCCGGGAATGCCGGGGAGGAAACCTGGGGCTGCCGCCTAGCGGGCAAGTCCTGCCTGGCAGGGGACGTGATCGGCGAGTACGGTTTCGCCGCTCCCCTGCAAGCGGGGCAGCGCTTGGTTTTCGGGGACATGGCCATTTACAGCATGGTCAAGACCACGACCTTCAACGGCCTGCGCCTGCCGTCCATCGGTATTTGCGCGGCCGGGTCGGACGGTGCGGGCCACGAAATTCGGTTTAGCCTGCTGCGCGAATTCGGCTATCAGGATTTCAGAAACAGATTGTCCTAAGCGGATTGTGCTGGGCGGGATGACAAAAGGCCGCATCCTTTGAAGGGTGCGGCCTTTCTGCAAATTTTTCCAGAATGTCAGCTTTGCGATGGTAGCATTTCAAAGTGAATCTGCTCTAAGAAACCGGCGGCAGGGCGACCGCGTGGGCCGATGGCCGCAGGGGCGCGCCCGGCATGTGCTGGTCCAGCGCCTGGCCGGAGGAAGGCAGAGGCACAATATTATTTTCGGGCTGCCAGGGCTTGCTGCTGCGGGCCAAGGGCACTGGCCCGGTACCTGCGGGCCAACTGAGCGTCGACGGCATCTCCGCCGACTTTTCCACGCCTTCCACCGTATGACGGGCTGCCAGAGGCATCTGCCCCGGTTCCTCCTTCAGGGGGCGACGGCTCATCAGCAGGCCCGGTTCCGGGTCCAGCACGTCGTTCAGATATTCGCTCACGGTCACAAAACGCTGACAACCACCCGCGCGAAGATTCGCGATGATCCGGGGCAGATCATCCACCGTGCTTTTGTGTGTGTCGTGAAAAAGAAAAATGCCGCGCAATGTGCCCGTGGGGTACACATAGCCCCGCGTGCTGCGCAGTTTGGCGTAATCTGCGGGCAAGCTTTTCCAGTCGCGGCTGTCCAGGGACCAGAGCACCACGGAAAGGCTCAGCGAGTCGGCAATTTCCACAGTGTATTGATCGAACACTCCATAGGGTGGACGCAGAAAAAGCGGCGTGCCCCCCAGAGAGCGCAGGATGGCATCGGTCCGGCGGATTTCCTCGGCTTTGCGCTCCGGCGAAAGCAGGCGCAGATTGGGATGGGAATAGGAGTGGTTGCCTATCTCATGGCCTTCGATCGCGATGCGTCGGACAATGCCCGGATAAAGCTCGGCCTGTTTGCCCAGCAGAAAAAAGGTGGCGGGGATGCCGTACTGGTTGAGCATGTCCAGAAGTTGCGGAGTGTTGCGCGACGGCCCGTCGTCAAAGGTGATGGCACAGAGGTTTTCGCTCATGCGCTGGTCCATGATTATGTCGCCGTCCACCACGCGGGCGGACGCATTTGGGGCCGCCAAAAGTATAAGGCCGCATAACGCAGACGTTCCAAACTGTTTCCACGAGAATTTCATTATGCTGTCCGCCACCCCTGCAGTAATGAGCAAGCTCTATCACTTCACCCTATGCCCCGCAAGCCAGGGAACGGCCATTCTGTGGATAATTGAAAAAGGGGCTGTTCTAGAAGTCATTTCATAATTCCAGAAAAGGTCATGAAAATCGTGCAATCGAATTTCATGAGC
>APFI01000112.1 GCA_000403945.1 Desulfovibrio sp. Dsv1 | reverse complement strand
GTTTCATCATCGCATGAGTCACTCAGGGTTTTTTGCATTGCGGGGCAATCATGTCAACGGGATGGAAGACTTTTGGAACCAGGCCAAAAGATACTTGCGACGCTTCAACGGTATTAAGCCTGAACATTTTTACTGGTTCCTGAAGGAGTGTGAGTGGCGCTTCAATGGAGGCGACCACAGCCAACCGCTGACACGGATGATTTATTGGGTTAGGCGGGCTGGACGCTAACCCTGGCTGGGACAGTCCCTATATCTATTCCTGCTGAATGTATTCCGTAAGGTCTGAACGGATAATGCGGTCCAGCTCCTCGCGCCGGTCCGCCGGGGTTTCGGTGAACAGAAAGCCGAAATGGGAAAAGCGTCTGAAGTCGCAGGGCCGCAAATGCAGCACCTTGCCGAAATCCCGGCACAGGGCGTCGTAGTCGAAATCGCGCACCGGCGGGCAGTTTTCGGGCTTGTTGAGGACTATCAGGGTGTAGAGCAGGCCCTCTTTTCCGGCCAGTACGCTTTCCCAGTCCGGACGCGTGTCCTCCAGAAAACATCCGTAGGAATGAAAACCCCAGGCAAAGAGGCTGACGTCTGTGGAGCACCAGCCTGCGAAACGCAGGGGATTGAACTCAATGGGCGCGATGCGGCCCCCGGCGTCCCGGCGCAGCTCCACGTGGACCGGAAAATTGCGCAGTTCCAGCGGGCCGTTGACCCGGTTGAACCAGGCCTCAAACTCGTTCAGGCGGTTTTCGATGATCTCTCGGCTGGTGTAGTAGAGCCTGTCGCTGACGTCCGCATCCGAGAAAAATTCGTGCCGCAGGATATTGCAGACCACGGCCCTGCCCTGCCGGTCGTAATAGACATCCACGGCATATTCCTCGCCCTGAATGTATTCCTCCTGCAGAAAGCGGCCGCCTTCCACCACTTCGGGCGGATATTGCTCGCGCCAGAGGGCTGCATCGCGGGCCACGGCGGCTTTGGCCGCCTCCCACTGGGCCGCATTTTCAATGCGGTGGACGCCCAGACTGAAAAAACCCACCGCCGGTTTGAGCACGCAGGGAACCTTGAGCGCCTCGAAGGGCAGCGCCGCCAGTTCTTCCAGGGTGACCTGACGGAAGAAAAAATCGGCATAGAGCGGGGCCAGCAGTTCGCGGCAGACGGCCTTGTCCTTGAGCCGCCGAATGCGCTCCACCAGCACGCTGTTGCCGGAATGCGCGCGCACCCATTCCAGGGCGTTTTCCGAGCAGGTGTACAGACGCGGCGCGTCTCCCCGGCAGAGAGTCGCGAAGGCGTCGCCGGACGCCAGATTGAGGGCAGCGCCGTATTCGCGGGCGCAGGAGCGGGCCGCGGCGTTGTCCAGTACGGGTTCCTGCCGGGCGGCGGCGTAGGCCGCCAGTTCCGGCGAAACATAGGGCTCATCAAGAATGATCATGGCTGAATATGGCTCCGCTGTGACTGTCTGATTGTTACACGGGCGACGTCGCCGGAGCCGCCGCAACAGCGCTTCGGACCAGCGCCAAGGCGGCCCCGGCTGGCAGTCGGAAGATGCCGGGATTGCGAGGCGATGCCGAGAGAATATGGCCCGCAACGCCGCGTGAATATTCCCGTATCAGGGCCTTGCCGATCGGGAACATCCGCGTCCGGCCATCCCCCGCAACACCCTGAAATACACCGCCGGTTCCTTGAGCAGACCCGCGTCCGCCGTGCGCTGGAGAGCGTCGTTCATGGCCTGGGCCGATGTCTCGTGAGTCATGAAGACCAGGGGCACGCCATGCCCCTCGCCGGTCTTCTGGATCATCTGGGCCACGCTGATGCCCTCGGCGGCCATGCAGGCGGAAATATCCCGCAGCACGCCGGGCGCGTCCTGGACCATGACCCGCACGTAGTAGCAGGAGCGCCACTCATCGGGCGGCACAATGGCGGCATTGGGCAGATCCCCGCCCACAAAGCCCGTGTTGTTGGGCCGCTCCTCGCGGGCCACGGCCATCAGGTCAGCCAGCACGGCCCCGGCTGTGGGCAGGTCCCCGGCCCCGCGTCCGTGGAAGAAGAGCGCCCCGGCGGCATTGGCCTCCACCCGCGCGGCATTGTGCACGCCGCCCACGCGCGCCAGCAAAAAGGTATGGTGCACCAGGGCCGGAAACACCCCGGCCTCCAGCCGGATGATGCCGTTTTTCCTGCAATCCTTGCCTTCCGGGCAGCACACTTCGCGCACCTGGCCGATGAGCTTGACGCGGTAGCCGAATTCGCGCGCCAGGCGGATGTCCATGGACGAAAGCCCCCGGATGCCGCGCACGGACAGAGCTGCATAGGGATAATTGACCCCGTAGGCCAGGCGGATCAGCAGAATCAGTTTGTGGGCCGCGTCGTGGCCGTCGATGTCCAGGGTGGGATCGGCCTCCGCGTAGCCCAGCTCCTGGGCCTGCCTGAGGGCCACGTCGAAATCCAGACCGTTGGAAGTCATTTCGGACAGGATGTAATTGCTGGTACCGTTGAGGATGCCCATGAGCGACTCGATGCGGTTGCCCGTGAGGCTTTCCTTGAGGGCCTGGACAATGGGGATGGCCCCGGCCACGCTGGCCTCATAGCGCAGGATGCGCTTTTTGCACTCGGCCTTCTGGAAGAGCGCCAGGCCCTCCTCGGCCAGCAGGGCCTTGTTGGCGGTGACGATATGCTTGCCCTGGTCCAGGGCGCGATCGATGAGCGCGCGGGCCTGATCAATGCCGCCGATGAGCTCCACCAGCACGTCGATATCCGGATCGTCGGTGAGTGCCGCCGGATCTGTGGTCAGTTCCGCGCCCTCGGGCAGGGGCGCGTTGCGGGCTTTCCGAGCGTTGCGCACCAGCACCCGTTTGACCGCGATGCCGCGGCCCGTGCGGCGGCGGATGATGTCCGCGTTTTCCCTGAGCAGGCGGGCCAGGCCGCCGCCCACCGTGCCGAAACCGGCCAGACCGACCACCAGGGGTTTGCTTTCGCGGGCTTTCGTCATATCTACTCCGGCACGCCCGAGAGCAGACGGCGCATATTGCAGACGGCCTGCCGGATGACGGTGGCCAGATTTTCGAAAAAGTCGCGGCCCGGCCCGATGGGCGCGCCGCGCACGTCCGCGCCCGTGATGATCGGCGCGTATGTACGGATGGGATATGTGGGGTCCGGGGCCAGCGCCACGCCGCCGGGTTTCAGCATGGCCAAGGAAAGGTGGGCCGGACCTCCCCTGGAGCCCATGATCACGATGGCTTCGCTCTCCGGGGCCAGTTCCACGCCGTAAAGGCGGGCGTAGCGGTCACCACAGACGGCCTTGCGCAGATTTGAGACGCCCCTGGACAGGGAATAGCGGTGATTGACCGGTTTTTGCGCGACTTCCGCCAGCTTGTCCACCACATGGCCCGGCGTGGGAATGCCGGGATTGCTTATGCTGAAATTCATGATGTCGATATCCTGCTGTCGCAGCTTCATCCTGAGGTCGCCCACCACCGCAAAGGCATAGGGGGGCATCCGCTGGATACGCGAAAATTCTTCCATCTTCCTTCTCGCCTGATTTGGGCCGGGCCCCCGGACCGGGGGGGGACGGGTGCGCACGGCGCGCGGCTCGACCTGTCGGGCAGCATAGCTGGCGACGCGTCTTTTTGTAAAGGGATTCGCCGGGAAGGCAGGACGGAAAACGGACGCGGAGCAGGCGGCTCCGGCGCGCGGCAAGCGGGAAAACACAGCTTCTTCCCTTTGCCCGCGCGAATCCATACCGAAACTCAGGCCCTGATCCCCATTTTTTTCAGTTTGCGGTAGAGCGTGGGCCGACTGACGCCCAGCGTCCGGGCCGTTGCCCGGATATTGCCGTTATGGCGGGTCAGGGTTTCGGCCACGGCCCGCTGCTCCATGTCTTCCAGCGTTCCCTGGCCGGAACCGCCGCCGGACGACACGCCCCGCCGGGAGCGTTCCAGACCGGCGATGCCGAAATGCTCGGCCAGCAGATCGCCGCCCTCGGCCAGATGCATGGCGCGTTCCACCGCGCTTTCCAACTGGCGGACATTGCCGGGCCAGGCATAGGTCATGAGCATGGCGGCGGTGTCCGGCGGCAGGACCGCCGTGGGTTTGTCCAGACGCAGGCGGTGCCGCTGGATGAAATACTCGGCCAGCGGCAGAATGTCCTCGGGCCGCTCGCGCAAGGGCGGCACGATAATGTTCAGGGTGCTGATGCGGTAATAGAGATCCGCGCGGAATTTCTGCTGTTCGATGGCCTGGCGGAGATCCCTGTTGGTGGCCGAAATGACGCGCAGGTCCACAGGCACGGAGCGCAGCCCCCCCACGCGCTGGATTTCGCCGGACTGGAGCACCCGCAGCAGCTTGACCTGCATGTCAAAGGACATGTCCCCGATTTCGTCCAGAAAGAGCGTGCCCGAATCGGCCAGTTCGAACTTGCCCGGCCGCCCGCCCTTGCGCGCGCCGGTAAAGGCCCCTTCCTCATAGCCGAAAAGCTCGCTTTCCAGCAGTTCCTTGGGGATGGCCCCGCAATTGATGGCCACAAAGGGGCCCTTGCGGCGCTCCCCGCCGTTGTGGATGGCCTGGGCAAAGAGTTCCTTGCCCGTGCCCGTCTCGCCGCAAAGCAGCACCGGGGCCGTGCTGTCCGCCGCGATGCGGGCGTGGCGCAGGGCATGCTTCATGCTGGAGCGGTTGGCGGCAACCAGGCGATGAGCGTCGCAAAAAAGGGCTCAACACCAAAATACATCTGCCTGCGGTGCGCATGGCATGCCGCTCAGAGTCATTATTACAGAAGGTGCCGGAGCTGATTGCAGGGAAGTGTGCGCATTGATTGGTGGTTTGAGCGCGGAGGCGCTTTTGGCTGACTGCGGATATGACAGCAATGAAAATATAGACAAGGTTGTTGAGTCCGGCTGCCAGCCCGTCCTCCCGCCTCAAAAGAATCGCAGGGAGCAACGCGATTATGACAAAGCTCTATACCGTGTACGCCACCTGGTCGCGAACGCCTTTCCTCACCTCAAGAGATGGCGTGGCATCGCCACGCGTTATGCAAAACGAAGCCTCTCCTTCCTTGCTGCCGTGCAAATCAAGTCTATCCCATTGTGGGCAAAAATAATTTGACGACACTATCTAGGTTCAGGACTCATTGCTGTCCGGCTAAGGCCGAATAAAAAAGTCCAAAATCTCAACAGGATGTGGTACA
>APFI01000111.1 GCA_000403945.1 Desulfovibrio sp. Dsv1 | reverse complement strand
GAAGCCCAGCGGCAGCGCGGCGTCGGCCGGCGGCGGAGCTGTGGGATCCAGCACCGCCAGATTGCGCAGCTCCAGTTCGCGCGCCAGCCAGCCGGCCGGTCCGTCGGCATTGACGTCCAGCGAGGTATGGGCGGCATAGAGCGACACATCCGCGGCAAGCAGCAGGCGCAAAACCTCGTGGTAGGCGTCCAGACGCCGGGGCAGGGCGGGCTTGAGCGCCAGAGGGTGGTGGCTCAGAACGCACTGCGCTCCCAACTTCAGGGCCTGACGCACCGAGGCGGGGGTGGGGTCCAGGCAGACGGCCAGAACGTCAACATCGCTTCTGCGCGCCGCTACCTGCAGCCCGGACATATCCCAGGGCGCGGCGGCTTCCAGAGGTGCGATTTTTTCAATGGCGCTGGATGCCGAAATCTGCCTGCTGGATGTGGGGCACCACAGCTTGGAGGAAGAAATGATGCGCCGCATGAGTCAACTGCTGGCCCAACGGCTCGCCGGCTTGGATATCGTTTTCGTGCCTTCGGCTTCGCCGTTGCGCCCCGCCCTTTTGTCGTGACTCCCAGGAGGATTATATGAACAATGCCGTTTACCTGGATCAGATAAAACAGTTGGTGGAACTGCAGAAGGTGGACGATGCCATCTTCGCTGTCAAGCAGGAGCTGGAGAGCGCGCCCCGCGACCTTGAGGCTCTAGAACAACGCTTTGAAGCCGTAGATGCCCAACGAAACCACGTTCTGGACAAGCTGGTGCATCTTCAGGAACAGCAAAAGCGCCTTTCTTTGGAGATCGATGACGATTCCGCCAGAATCAGGAAAAGCAAAAACAAGCTCATGCAGGTGGGTAACACACGCGAATATCATGCCATGATGCGTGAAATGGACAGCATTGAAAAAATCAACCACTCCCGTGAGGAAGAAAAGATGACCCTCATGGAAGAGTTGCAGTTGCAGAACGACATGCTGGCTGAAATCGACCGGGACCACTCCGTCCTTAAGGCCGAGCTTGAAGTCAAACGCGAAGGTCTGGAAGAAAAAATCCAGAAAGCCAAAGCCAATCTGGAAAATCTGAGCCGGAAGCGCATCCAGGTCAGCACAGCCATTCCCCAGCCCGTGTTCATGCGCTACGAATTCATTCGCGTGCGCCTGGAGCATCCGGTCATCGTGGCCGTCAAAGACGGCGTCTGCTCCGGCTGCAACATCGCAGTGCCGCCGCAGTCCTTCATTGAGTTGCAGCGCGGCCAACAGATCCTGAGCTGCCCCAACTGCCAGCGTCTGATCTTTTGGTGCGAGCATTTCAGTCTGCCGGAAGAATCCGCTCCGGTTCCCAAGCCGGTACCGCTGACGGACTAAAAAAGCTGATTACTTGCACGACCTTAAGACATTTCAAAGTTGAACGGTCTTAAACAGTTGCGGAAACTCCTCCCACTACGGCGGGAGATTCCGCAGACCAACAAGCGGGAGCCGGACAGACCGTCGCTGCGGGCATTTGCCCCGGAGAGGAAAGTCCGGGCTCCACAGGGCAGGACGCTGGGTAACACCCAGGAGGGGTAACCCCCGGACAGCGCTACAGAAAGCAAACCGCCGCGCATTGCGCGGTAAGGGTGAAACGGTGGGGTAAGAGCCCACCAGATGCCGCGGCGACGCGGCATGCTCGGCATACCCCGTCTGGAGCAAGACCAAATAGGGAAGGCGGTCGGCCCGACCCATGCCTTCCGGGTAGGTCGCTTGAGGGCGCGGGCAACCGCGCTCCTAGAGGAATGACGGTCACGTGCGGCTTGCCGCATGACAGAACCCGGCTTATCGTCCGGCTCCCGCTTGTTGTCAGAGGCCTGCCATGCCTGAAAATTCCCGGTCGGAAAAAATCTGGGCACTGGTTCTGGCCGCCGGACGGGGCAGTCGTCTGGCGGCCGCTACCGGCGGCCTGTCCAAGCAGTTTTTATACTGGCGGGGCGTTCCGCTGTACTGGCACGCGGCACGAGCCATGAGCCGCAGCGCCGTTGTGGACGGCATCATTTTTGTCTTTCCCTTGGATCGTTGCGCTGCAGAAGAAGAAACTCTGCGCGTCCTGCACGCCCGGAATGACCTGGGTCTTCCCTGGTTCACGACGGCGGGCGGCGCATTGCGCCAAGATTCCGTGCGGCTGGGCCTGACGGCTCTGCCGCGCGAAACGCGCTATGTGCTGGTGCACGACGCGGCCCGTCCCTTTCTGAGCCCGTCCCTGACACGCCGCGTCTGCGAGGCCTTGCGCCGGGGCGCTTCCGCTGTCGTCCCCGGCCTGCCCGTCACGGATACCATCAAACTGGTGGACAACGGTCTCGTCACGGCCACCCTGCCCCGCGCCCGACTGGCGGCGGTGCAGACGCCGCAGGGTTTTGACCTGAATCTGTTGCTCCAGGCCCATCGACATGCCCTGGAGGCGGGACTTGCCGTCACCGACGATGCCGCCCTGATGGAAGCCCGGGGGCATGACGTTCATATTGTACCCGGCGAGGCTGCCAACGTGAAAATCACCAATCCCGAAGATCTCGCCCTGCTGGCCGGGGGCCAGGCCATGCCGCGCCCCTGTACGGGCATGGGGTACGACGTGCACCGCTACGGACCGGGGCGTCCCCTAAAACTGGGCGGTGTACCCATTCCGGACGGTCCGGAGGTCGCGGCCCATTCCGACGGAGACGTGCTGCTGCACGCGCTTATGGACGCCCTGCTGGGCTGCGCCGGTCTGGGCGACATCGGCCAGCATTTTCCCGACAGCCAGGCCCGTTTTGAGGGCATCTCCTCGGCCGTATTGCTGGATCAGGTGTTGGAGATGCTGCGCGGGGCCGGGGTCACGCCCTGCCACGCGGACTTGGCCATCGTGGCCCAGACGCCGCGCCTGTCGCCTTTCCGTGAGGAAATACGCAAAAATGTGGCCCGTCTGCTGGGGCTGGACAAAACACACGTCAACATCAAAGCCACCACCGAGGAAGGCCTGGGCTTTACCGGCCGGGCCGAAGGCATCAAAGTCTACGCGGTGGTCAGCGCCCTGACCGGCGCCGCGCCGTCCTTTTCCGTTTCCCTTCCTTCTCCGGACCTCTGAATCTCCATAGGATGCGCCATGAACACCGAGCTGTACCGGCCCTGGTTCGCCCATTACGAGGATTTTGTGCCCCGTACCGTGGAGATCTGGGACAACCCCCTCTACACCATGCTGGACGTGGCCGCCGAGACTTATCCGAACCGTAACGCCCTGATTTTCCAGAACACGCGCATTACCTGCAAAAGCCTGCGCGAACGGGCGGAACTCTTTGCCGGGGCGCTCCGGCGCATAGGTGTGAAGCCGGGCCGGCGCGTGGCCGTCATGCTGCCCAACCTGCCCCAGACCGTCATCGCCTTCTGGGGCGTCATCAAGGCCGGGGCTGTGGTAGTGATGACCAATCCACTCTACATGGAAAAAGAGTTGCTGGAAAACATGCGGGATTCCGGAGCGGAGCACATGATCCTGCTGGATCTGCTCTGGCCGCGTGTGGCCGCGTTGCGCGACCGCCTACCGCTGCGCAACTTTATTGTCACTAATGTGGGCGACGCTCTCTCCTTTCCCCTGAACTGGCTGTATCGCTTCAGGCAGACCCGGCAGTCCAGGGAGTCCATTCCCTACGACAACAAAAATATTTTTGAATGGAAGACGTTCTGCAAGAGCGCGCAGCGCCATACGGAACCCATTGCAGATCCGGCGCATGACCCGGCCATGCTGCAATATACCGGCGGCACCACCGGCCGGCCCAAGGGCGTCATCCTGACTCACGCCAACCTGGGCACCAACTGCCGCCAGGTGCTGGGCATCATCAATGTCACGGCCGAAACGCACCACACTTTCATTTCGCTGCTACCGTTCTTTCACGTGTACGGCCTGACAACGGGTTTGATCATTCCAATGGCCCTGGCCGCCACCAGCCTCCCTCTGCCGCGTTATGTACCGCAGGACGTGCTGCGCGTCATCACCCGCCACAAAGCCACCATTTTCCCGGGCGCTCCCTCCGTCTACATTTCGCTTTTGCAGCAGAAGGATCTGGCACGCTACGACCTGAAAAGCATCAAGATCTGCGTTTCCGGCTCGGCTCCACTGCCGCGCGAAATTTTTCGCCGCTTTCAGGAGGTTACGGGCGCGGCCATTCTGGAAGGCTACGGCCTGACTGAAGCCTCTCCCATAACCCATATCAATCCCCTGGGCCGCCAGGGTCAGAAGAAAAATTCCATCGGCATGCCACTGCCCGGCACCGATGCCCGCATTGTGGATATGGAAGGCGGCTCCCTGCCCCTGTTCCCCGGCAAGATGGGAGAACTGGTCATCCAGGGGCCCCAGGTTATGGAAGGCTACTGGCGGCGGCCTGACGAGACGGCCAGCGCCCTGCGCAACGGATGGCTGTACACCGGTGATCTGGCCACCATGGACGAGGACGGATATTTTTATATTGTGGACCGCAAGAAAGACATGGTTATTGTGGGCGGCTACAATGTTTATCCGCGCGAAGTGGATGAGGTGCTGCTGGAGCATCCCAAAATCGTGGAGGCCGTCACTGTGGGCATCAGCGACGACGTGCGTGGGGAGGTGCTCAAGGCCTATGTCGTGCCCTGTCCCGGCGAACGCCTGGGCAAGGCTGATATAATCGCCTGGTGCCGCAGCAAGCTCGCCGCCTACAAGGTGCCGCGTCTGGTGGAATTCCGCAAGGAATTGCCCAAGACTCTTGTGGGCAAGGTCCTGCGCCGGGCCTTGCGCGAAGAGGAGGAACGCAAACGGATGCCGGAAAAACCGGCGGGCGGTGCAGAAAAAAAAACGTCCTCCTCCGGGGCGGAACCGCGTCAGGGGGCTGAGCTGGCGACGCGGGAGTGCGTTTGATGCGCATTCTGGTACAGCGGGCGCGTGAAGCCTCGGTCAGCCGTGGGCGGTCGCGTTGTGGCCGCCATCGGCGCGGATCTGCTCTCCCTGGTGGGCTTCGGACGCGAGAACGGGCCGGATTTTCCCCAAAGTCCGGCCGTTGCGGGTATGGCCCGCAAGCCTATTTTTCCGGGCCGGGGCGGCGCGCCCCACAAATTCCGCTGATCCCTTCAGGGTTTCGGCGGCCAGGCTCTTCTGGCGCATCAATTCACCCTCTACGCCGATTGCCGCAGAAGCCGTCTACCTTCCTTCAGTGACGCGGGCGATCCGGCCCGGGCCGCCTGCATGTTCGAGCGCTTTGTAAGCCTTGTTGACGGGGCTTGCCATGGCGGCGTATCTTCAGGCATATTCGGAGCTGAAATGGAAGTCCGCCTCTGCGGCTGGATGCCTGTGACCGTCTGGCTGGATTCCGCCAGACTTTTCACAGTATACCGGTAATAATCTTTTGCCCTGAGGAGGCTCGGCCATGTTTGACCTGCAAGCGGAGTCTCATAATAATGTCGACATCCTTCGTCTGACCGGCGACGTGCTGCTGGCTGACGTGGTCGAATTTAACCGGCGGATGGAAGAAAGCATAGCGGCTTCCAACGTCCCCCAGGCCGTGTTGGATCTCAGCCAGGTGGGCCGTATGGACAATGCCGGGCTGGGCGTCCTTGTCAGCATCAGCACCAAACTTCAGGGACGGGGGCGCAGGCTGGTTCTGCTCAATCCCGCGCCGCATGTTGCACAACTCTTGAAAGACGCGGAGATAGAAGGTTTTTTCCCCACCTGTGAAAGTGAGGAAGAACTTAAAGGCTACAATACCCCGGACGCGGCGGAATAGCGGCTGTACGCCGCCGGATCGCCCTGCGGCCATGCGGCAATTTTTCAGCTCAGACGGATGGTGCATGGTGCAATACTATCTGCGACATTATTTCGATCCGGATTTTGATTACCTGCGTCCGAAGCCCTGTGACAGCGTGGACGGAAATTCGGATCTTTACAGTCTCGGCTATGTGCAGAATGTCATCGCCGGGCAGCTTCTGGCCGAAATCATCCCTCGGGAAAAACTGGAAACGGAACCGGACCCGCGTTTTGCGCTCAACAAGCCGAAACTGCCCGCCGGGGCCAATACCCGCGTGGATCCGACCTATCCCAACTATCTGCTCTCAGACGCTAACGGCTATGTTTTTTACAACGAAGGAAAAATCACGGTCAAACGCCTCCTGAACGTGCGGCAGGACGTCAGTTTCCGCACGGGCAACATTTTTTTTGTGGGCGACATGGCCATACACGGATCGGTGCGCTCCGGTTTTTCCGTACAGGCCAACAATCTCCGGATCATGGACATGGTGGAGGGCGGCGTGGCGCGCGCCCGACGGGATCTGATGGTGGACGGCGGAGCGCGCGGCGGTGCCGGCCAGCACTGTCTGCTGGACGCGGGCGACAAACTGCTGACGCCGTTTCTGGAAAAAATCGAGGCCCGGGCCCGTGGCAACATGGTCGTTGACAAATACTGCCTGTACAGCACGGTGTACGCCGGGGCTAACCTGGTGGTGCGCGAACGGCTGTACGGCAGCACCATCAACGCTTACGGCAGCGTTTACGTGGGCAAGCAGCTGGGCAACAGGGCGGCGGTCCCCACTCAGATATATCTGGGCTACGACCCACTGAGCATCCGCCAGCTGGAAAAGATCGACAGACTGATCTCTAACCTTTCCCAGACCATAACCCATCTCAAGGCCGTGGCCGGTCATCTGCCGCCCGACGCCAGTGATGCCAGCCGCAAGCTGGCCCGGCTCGTCGAACAGCGTGAACGGTCCATGAAACGGCGCACTGAACTCTGGTCCAGGCTCTATCTGGATGAAAAATCCATGCAAAACTGCCGCCTGATGGTGCCGGGCAAGGTCTTTCCCGGCGTGGAAATTTCCGTGGGGCGAGCCTTTATGCTCGTGGAACGGCCTTACGAAAATGTTCTTTTCCGGCTCCGCCACGACGATATTGTGGCGGAACCCCTGCCCCCCGCCGGCAAAGGCAAGTAAAAATGCCCCCGCAAGACGTCCCGCGTTTCGAAGCACTTTTTCCAAAGGGACATCGCAAGGGCGATCCCCCTGCGGATGTGCTGGCGCATGTGGCCGGTCGTTCTTTCGCCATGCTCGGTCCCGGCGGCCCGAAACGGGAAAAGGCCGTGATCGAGGCCATTCCGCCGGAACAGCGCAAGGACGCGCTGCCGGTTTTGCTTGGCGCGGGTCTGGGACATGCCCTTCATCTTTTGCTTGAAGAAAATGATGGCCCCATCGCTGTGGTGGAAAAGGAACACGCCCTGCGGGAGCTGACCGGCGTGGAGGACGCGCTGCCCGAATCCGCGCGGCGGCGCGTGCTGCTGGTGGACGCGAAAAACCCGCATGCGGCGCTCACCGAATTGACCCACTGGCAGAGCCGCCACGGCGGCAAACGGCTGCTGCCTCTGCCGCTGCCCTTCTATCTGCGCCTGGATCGGGCCTATTACGGCGAACTGCGCGACAAGCTCGCCGCCAGCGCCCGCTTTGATTTCTGGAGCCGCGCTGTCCAGCCCCGCTTCCGGGAAGCCGGGCCGCGCGTGCTTCTGCTCACCAGCAAATATTTTCTGATGGGCGAACTGGAAGGAGCCTGCCGCAAACTGGGACTTGACTACAAGCTCATTACCCTCGGGAACGACACCCTGGCCCGCGAGGACTTCATCCAGCAATTGCTGGAGGCTGTGGTCTCTTTCAGACCGGATTGCTGCATTACACTCAATCACATGGGCGTGGATGTGGAAGGCGCGCTCATGGACCTGCTGGCCCGCCTGCAACTGCCTCTGGCATCTTGGTTCGTGGACAATCCGCATCTGATCATCCATCTCTACACGCGTTGCGTCAGCCCCTGGACGGCCCTGTTCACCTGGGACGCGGACAATATCGAAAGCCTGCGGCGAACCGGCTTCGAGCATGTCTTTTATCTGCCTCTGGGCACGGACCCGGAACGCTTCAATCCTCGCCGCGCAACGGTTCCCGAGGGCTGGAAGGCCGACATTTCCTTCGTGGGCAACTCCATGCTCTATAAAGTGGGCGGCCGCCTGAAAAACGGACGTTTCCCACGCGAGTTGCTGCTGCCCTTCCGCGAGGTCGCCAGGGCGTTCATGGACAGCGAGCAGCGCTCAGTGGCGGATTTTCTGCGCCAATCCTTTCCCGACGTCCATGCCCGTTACGCGGCCCTGCCCGACAATGAGGCGCGGCTGGCCTACGAAACGGCCATCACTTGGCAGGCCACCCGTTTGTATCGTAACGGCTGCGTGCGCCGGCTACTGCCCTTCCGGCCCCTGATCGTGGGAGACCGGGGCTGGCGGGTCGAATTCCGGCGCGAGCCCTGCCAGCCGCGCTATCTGGACGCCTTGAGCTATTATGCGGAACTCCCCGCCTTTTACGGGCATTCCACCATCAACTTCAACTGTACCAGCAAGCAGATGAAAGGCGCTGTCAACCAGCGGGTTTTCGACGTGCCCGCTGCCGGGGCATTTGTGCTCACGGATTGGCGGCCCCAGATGGAGCAGCTTTTTGATCCTGGAGAAATGGCCTGTTACCATGACCCGGAGGAAATCCCGGATCTGGCGCGTCACTATATGGCTCATCCTCAGGAACGCCGCAAAGTGGCCGCCGCCGCGCGCAAGCGCGTGCTGTCCTGCCATACCTGGGAACACAGACTTCAAGCCCTGCTTGAACAGATGCGCGCTATCTACGGAACGCCGGCGGCGGGCAAGGCGTCCGCATGAGCGCTGATCCCCTGCTGGTTTTGCAATTGCAGCGCATGGGGGATCTGATCCTGACCTTTCCCCTGCTGCTGGCTCTCAAAAAGCGCTGGCCGGACCATCCCCTCTGGGTGGCGGCCGAACCCCGGTTCTTTCAGGAACTGATGCCTCTGGCGCCGGAGGTGGTCTTTTTCCCGCCTTCACATTGCCCTACCCTGGCACGCGGCACTTATGTGGCGGCCATCAATCTGAGCGGCCGCCCCGAGGCGGCCGCCTGTCTGGCCGGCGCGACAGCCGGGCTCAAACTGGGGCCAGCGGCTTTGCCGGACGGATTGCACGTCCGCGGCTACTGGCAACTCTACCGCGCCGCCCTGACCCAGAACAACCGTCACAATGCGTTTCATTGGTCGGATTTGTACCGGCTGGATCTGGACCCCGCAGTACGCCCGGGACAGACGGGGCATATACTGCCCAAAGGCGCGGGCAGCGGACGCGTGGGCCTGGTTTTGGGCGCCAGTGAAGCGGCCAAGCGTCCGGACGCCCTGTTTTGGGCACGGCTGGCCCGGAGGCTGGCCGCAGCCGGGATCATGCCGCTTTTTCTGGGCGGCAAGGCCGAGCATGCGCTGGGACAGGAAGTGGCTCGCCTGGCCCGCCTGCCGCAGGCCAACCTCTGCGGTCGCCTGCCGCTCAGGGAAGTGGCCGCCGTGCTGCGCGGCCTGGACCTCTGCATAACCCCGGATACCGGTCCGATGCACCTGGCCGACTGGCTGGGCGTGCCGGTGCTCAATCTTTCCATGGGGCCGGTACACGCCCGCGAAACAGGCCCCATTGCACCCGGCCAATGGGTGTTGCGCGCGGCCATGAGTTGTGTGGGCTGCTGGCAGTGCCGACGCTCCAGGCTCTACTGCAAGCTGGCTTTCACACCGGCGGCTGTGGCCCGCGCAGCGCTGGCCATACTGGAAAATCCGGGGGACGTTCGGCTGCTGTCCCGCACTGGCCCCCTTTCCGGTCTGTCCTTCTACCGCACGGGCCGCGACGCTCTGGGGCTGTACCGGCTGGATGCCCTGGAAGACCGGGAGGGCCGGAGCGCTGCGATTTCCTGCCGTTTTTTGCTGGAAGACTTCTGGCAGGCCGCTTTTTTATTTTTGTATGATCCCTCGCTACGCCCGCTGGCCCGTCAGCGCCTCGCGGTCCTGCGAAGCGCTTTTCCCCCGCTGGTCCAGCGCCTGGGCGCGGGCCTGGCCCGTCTTTGCGCACACTGCGCCGCCGGTTTCAAACGCCACAGCCGGAGCCTGCCCGCCGATTTCTGGCGCGCGGAAGCCCCTCTGCTGCGCCTTTTCGCCGGACATACGCATATGTTCCTGCAAAATGCCGGCTTCTCTCCCCAAGGCTGGCAGACGGCCATCGATCGGCTGACCTCCCTCTGTGATTTTTTCGCTTCAGGGAAGGAATAATCCCGGGCCGCCAGCCGCTCAACGACCCGCATGTTCCGGCAGATCTTGCCGCGACAAGCCGTATCTTGTTTTTACTTGTTTGAAATTACTTGCTTTTTATTTTTGGAACACTCCTTGAATACTTTCGGGCGCAAGGAGTACGACAATGCAAATTCTTCCCGCTGATCCGACTGGCTCCGGTTTGGACTTTCTGAGCGGCATGAGCGGCTTTTCCGTCGCCGATGCTTCCTCCGGTTTTGCGCAGGCCATGCTGAACGCCATGGATTCAGTGAAAGACGAACAAAACGTGTCCGTGAATGCCGCCTTGCAGGGCGACTCCAGCCAAGACCGGCCGCTGGTGGAAAGCCCTTACAGCCGCCATACCACGGATGGCGTCACCTATGCCCTGGATGAAGTATGCTTCACCAAGCAGGAACTGCGGGAATTGCGCGAACAGCTTGTCAAGGCCGGCGCGCCCGAGGAAAGCCTGAAACAGTTCGACGTGCTGGCCAGCCAGCCCGATGGCGCGACGCTGGCCCAGGTCATGGCCAGCCTGATGGGCAGGGGCCCTGCTGCGGGCGTCAGTGACGAGGACGCGCGGGCCATCACCGCCCTGCTGGGCAAAATCGACCCCTCGGGCGATCTTTCCGTCACGGTGCTGCAACGGATGGGTGAAGGCAAGGGAGAAGAAGCCCTGGCGCTGATCTCCAATGCCTTCGCCAAGCTGGCCCCTGACGAAAGCATTGAAATCAGCCGTGACGACGCGCTGGCCCTGGGCAGGGGGCTCGGCCTGAATAAAAACAGCCTGCAAAGCCTGCCCGAAAATTTCGGCGGCTACGCCGCTCTGCGCGTCACCGGCGAACAGTTCGGCAATCTCATGGCCCCCGCCTCGACGCAGTTCATCGTGGACAAGGCCAACCGCCAGAAGCTGGACGCCGCGCTGGAGCAGACGCTCAAGCCCATCATCGGCAAGGCCCGCGACCGCATGGAAAAGGAAAAGGCGGCCAGCGCGCTGCGGGATCGCAAGGCGCAGCAAAGCCGGGTTATGATCAACAAGACCGTGCAGAAAAACATCCGTGAAATCCTCAATCAGACCCTGCACTCGGGCCAGCAGGACAACATCCCCGAAGACGGCGGAATCGCCGCGCAAAGCGACGCCATCAGCCGCAAGCTGGACGGCAGGCAGAGCGGTGCCGTGGGTGATGCCGGCGGATCGCAAAACCAAAAGAATCCCGCCGGAAGCCTGGCTGATAAGCTGAACCGGGCCGCCGCCAACACGGACAAGGCCGATAATACGGTCATGGAAACCGTGCCCGGAGCCGCCACGAAGCATACGGACGCCAAAGAAGGCGGCAAAAACGGCTCCAGCGCTCACGGTTTTGAAAACAACAGCGGACAAAGCAAGGACAAGGAATGGAACGGATTGCCGGGCAAGGTGGAGACACAAACCACGCCGCCCCAAACCACCAATGCCAACTCCATCGTCTTTTCCATGCTTCAGGGCGGGCAGAATCTGTCCGAAACCTCCCACGAGCAGGATAACGCCGTCCAAAACCGGCATCTGGCCGCTCAAATGGCCCGGCAGGTGGAAAGCGGCCTGCTCTCCGCCCTCAAGGACGGCGGCAGCCGCCTGGATTTGCAACTTCACCCGCAGGAGCTGGGAGCTATCACGCTGACGCTCACGGCCCGCAACGGCGAGGTGAGCGCGCGCATCCGTTCCGAAAAAAGCGAAACCGCCGAAATGGTCAGCCGCCAGCTGGACAGCATCCGCGCCAACCTGGAGCAGCAGGGCATCAAGGTGGACAAGATTGAAGTGCAGATTCAGAACCAGCAGGACGACGACGGCCGCCAGTGGCAAAATCTGGATCAGCATAATTCCCGGCAGGAAGAAAATGCCCGCCGGGAGGAACTTGCCCGCATCAAGAATCTCGCAACACTGCGTAATTTCGAAAGAAATTCGGATTCAGACATTTTGGAACAGCCTGTGCATTCTCCAGGGCAAACGGCAAGAGATGCCGCCCAATCTTTACATGTGGTGGCCTGAGCGCGCCAAAGCGGAGTAAGCCATGTCCAGCATTACGCAGGCCCTGAATCAGACCAATAACGAGTTCAATGCCGCCCTTTCCAAGCAAAAGGGCAGCAATCTGGACAAAGATTCCTTCATGCTGTTGCTGGTCACCCAGTTCAAATATCAGGATCCGCTCAATCCCATGGACGACAAGGAATTTATTGCCCAGATGGCGCAGTTCTCCAGCCTGGAGCAGCTCATGAACCTGAATACGGGCATGAAAGGCCTGACCGACGCCACCAACACCCAGCAGATGCTCAACGCCACTTCCTATATCGGCAAGCAGGTGAGTGTCTCCGGCAATACCATCGGCAAGACCACTACCGGCAAAACCGGAGACAGCGAAGGCATGGTCAGGGTAAGCACCTTCCGTTACGCGTTCGAAGACAACGTGGCCAAGGGTGTGCTGGTTGTGAAGGACGCCAACGGCAATCCGGTCTACACCGAAGATATCAGCGGCAAGGCTTCCGGAACAACATTCGAGTTCACCTGGAACGGCATGACCAGTTCCGGCGCCGTTGCCCCGGACGGCGTGTATACGGTTTCGCTGGCCGCTTACAATGCCGGCGGCGAAGCCGTGCTCTCGGATCAGGTAGTGGATGCCACCGTGACCGGCGTGGTCAATGACAAGGGCACGGTCTATCTGGGCCTGGACGGCGGCCAGCTGATGGCGCTTGCCAATGTGCGCCAGGTTTCCGAGCCCAAGGCGGTCAATAACGGCAACACCCCCGAAACGCCGCCCGGCGAGGATAATTCAAGTACAGGGAATCCCGGTGAAGGCGATTCCGGCGGCGGTGAAAACCCGGGAGGAACCACCGGGTAAGCCGCCCGGATATGGCAACAGAACTATCCCGGCGGCCACAACCGCCGCGCAACCAGCTATCCCAAGCATATACGGAGGAAGTTATGGGCCTTTCAGCCAGCATGTGGACCAGCGTTTCAGGACTGATCGCCCACGGCAACAAGATGAACGTGGTGGGCAACAATATTGCGAACGTGAGCACCATCGGCTTTAAAAGCCAGCGCATGGACTTTAACGACTATCTGTACCTGAACGGGGGCAGCGCCAGCGGCCCCACCCAGATCGGCGCGGGTGTAAGCACCTATGCCGTGCTGGGCGACTTTTCGCAGGGCTCGTTTGAAAGCACCAACAGCGGTTCCGACCTGGCCATTGACGGCAACGGCTATTTCAAGGTGCGCAAGCCCAACTCCGACCAGATGTACTATACCCGCGCCGGCGATTTCTATTTCAACAAGGACCGCCAGCTCATCAACCCTCAGGGCCTGCGTGTGCAGGGCTGGCGCGTGGACAATTCCACCAATCTGACGTTCAACCGCGGTGCCACCAGCCTGGGCGGCACCGCCGCGACGGAATCGTCCTATGTGGGCAGCGGCACGCCTACGGATATTGTGCTGGATATGTGGAACCTGCCGCCGCAACAGACCCACAGCGTATCCTTTACCATGGGCCTGACCTCCGACCCTGGCAGCGACAAAACCACCAATCCGGACAATCCCATGTCCGCGCTCTGGAACCAGTGGGACGGCACCTCCAAAACGCCGCTGGCCAGGACCGCCTATGTGGGCCAGTCCGACATTGACATATATGACGAGGGCGGCACCAAGCACACCATGTCGGTCTATTATGATCAGGTGGCCCTTGAGAACGCTGACTACAAGATTTCAGGAATCCCGAAAGGGTATACGGTTTACGAGTACCTGGTGACCATTCCCCCGTCCGATGACAAACGCACGTACGGCGGCACCGTCACCTACACCGACGGCGAACCGCAAATAACCGGCGAGACGGCCTTTGCCGGCACCAGAAAGGCCGGAGTGCTCATGACAGGACATCTGATCTTCAATGAAAGCGGCCAGCTAGTCAACCAGACGGCCTACACCTATGGCGCCAACGGCAAGACTGCGGCTGGCGCTGCTCTGGCAGCGGATAAGCCCTGCGATCAGGACCCCACCAAAATGGAGTCCTGGCAGCCCACCAAGATTTCCAGCAACGGTCTGCCCGTGTTCACGGCCAACTTCGACGGCAAGCCCCTGGCCAACTGCGTGTCCGAAACAGCGGCCAACGGTGGCACCCCGTACAGCATCGCGGAAAACTATATCATTGAACTCAACTTGGGCCTGAGAGATACCGCCAATAATCCTGCCTGGAACCATGACAACACTTCCCTGGCCGATCTGAAGACTGCCACCGGCACGCCGAAGACTCTCGACTTTTCCGCCAAGGGCGCCATCATGGCCTCGCCCAACCGGGAAAACACCGCCAGCTTCCTCAAGCAGGGCAAGTCCGTCGTGCAGGATTCGGACGCGGACGGTTACGCTGCGGGCATTCTGAGCACCTATCAGATTGATAAGAACGGCGTCGTCTATGGCTCCTATGACAACGGCGAAACTCTGGCCTTATGGCAACTGCTTCTCTGCGATTTTGACAATCCCCAGGGGCTTTACCGTGAAGGCGGCAATCTTTTCTCCGAAACCAAAGAATCCGGCAGAGCGCGTCAAGGTGTGGCCAATGACGCCGGTTTTGGGGCGACCACCGCTTACAATATCGAGCAGTCCAATGTGGATATGGCTCGCGAATTTGTGCAGATGATCACCACCCAGCGCGGCTTCCAGGCCAACTCCAAGGGCATCACCACCGCTGACACCATGCTTGAAACGGTTATCGGCATGAAGCGGTAAGCTGAGACTGCCGCCCGGAATAGCGAAGGGATAGCGCTGCAATCCGGCTTCCTCCGTACAAGGCGCCGGCCTCCAGGGCCGGCGCCTTTTGCATCTCTTTTTTTCGAGAGTGCCGCTAAAAGAATGATGGATGTGTGCTTCATGAACATCGTTTCAATTTTCTGAGTTGAAGCTCCGGAATGTGTTTTGGTCTGCCAGACAGTGACGCCCGCTTCATCACTTCCCGGTATTGCTCCATAGGGATTTTCCCGTTGCGGAAAAAGAAATGTCATGGAGCCGTTCCAGTTCGCCCTGTATGCGCCAGGTTCCCAAACCACGCTTCTCGCGCGGTAGCCCGACAAGCTTCGCGTGATCAGGCCCTGTCTTGGCAGCAGAAGGATCATGCGCCGGCCGGCTTCGACTCTTTGACCATCAATGTCTTGGGCCTGGTACAGTTTCCACCATTTAGGCAGAGTCGGACGCGAAATGCCGCAGTGCCGGCAAACAAGCCCGGCATCCTCGGATTCTTCGTAAATCCTTGCCCATGAATCACACATCCATCATTCTTTTAGCGGCACTCTTCCCCTTTTTATACAGGACGCCGGGTCCCCCTCGCCTCACCAGACCCCGAAAGCCTGAGCGGAGGGCCGGAGTATCCGCCCGCTCAGGCGGATATGCGTCTAGGCTTGCTTCATTTCCTGAATCAGGCCAGTAAGCTTCTGGGCCTGCGCGGCCAGATCGGACACGGCCCTGGCGGCCTCGGCCATGGCCTCGGCGGTCTGGCGGGACATGTCGTTGACCTGGGCGATGGACTGGTTGAT
>APFI01000110.1 GCA_000403945.1 Desulfovibrio sp. Dsv1 | reverse complement strand
ATGGCTCACCTCCTGGCGCACTATGAGTACTCTTTTACAAACCTTTTGACAATTAATGAGTCTTGAACTTGGGGGCTGTCTCTAAATAGTTCATTGCGGCCAAATGAGGCATGCCGTCAGCATGACCGCAGCTTTAAAGGTTACAGCGAGCTTGTCATGCCGAGCGACAACACTGCGGAATAATTTGGTTTTGGCAAGGAAACATTCAACAGGGTGGCGCTCTTTATACGCATGGGCATCATACTCTCCCTGTGCCAGCCTGCGCGGCGTCGAAGGGATAACCACCTCATAATTTTGGCGTTCCGCCAAGGCGAGCAGTTTGCTGGCATCACAAGCTCCGTCCGCAAGCAGCTTATCCGCCGGCAAACCTTCAATCAGGTCACACACTGGTACAATGTCGTTTACATCGCCTGCGGTGAGATGAATGCGCAACGGGTTGCCGGGGGCATCAACCACAGTGTGGACCCTGGTAGTCAATCCTCCTTTGCCGCGTCCGCTCTCCTGACTGAAGCGCCCCCTTTTGCGCCGGCACCGTGTTGGCGCGGCCTTATAAGGTCGCATCGACAATTATGGCTTCCGGATCTGCGTTTATGGACAGCATGCGTGGGACATCATCCCGGCTCTCAGGTTTGGCCCATTGAAGGAATTGTTTATGTGCCGTTTTCCAGGGTCCGAACCCTAGATGCAAGCCCCGCCAGGGCGTCCCTGTTTTCATGAGTTGCAAGATGGTGTTAAACATCAGGCGGTCGTCCCTGCGTTTCCGGCCTCTGGTCTCAGTACCGGCCTTTGCCGACACGGGTCCGATTATGGCCCGCTTCTCGTCTGAAATGTTGTGTCTGCTCATGAAAAACAGCAAACCGGCAGGTGGACGAAAAGTCCAGAGTTTATCTTAGAGACGGTCCCTAGCCAGATAACTTTTTGCCTCTCTCAGCCAGTCAAGAGCCTTTATTTTTGTAAAAAATTTTTTACACAATAAATTTCGCTTGACTCTGAGGCCTATTCCGCATAATTGGATATTTCCCGATGAGGGCAGTTAGCTCAGCTGGTAGAGCACCGCCTTCACACGGCGGGGGCCACAGGTTCAAGTCCTGTACTGCCCACCATGGAGCGGTAGTTAAGACGGTTATAACGCCGGCCTGTCACGCCGGAGGCCGAGGGTTCGAGTCCCTTCCGCTCCGCCAGCATATCAAGCGCAGTAATTCCGAGTAGTTTCGGGTTACTGCGCTTTTCTCTTTTTCCCTGTTTGCTGGCCACCGATAGCCTATTCTTTGTTTATCCAAAAAAACTTTAGGCGAAATGCCTTCCTATTGTTTCCGTCATGCTCGCTAGAACTATGGAGATACCCTTTTCTGAAGAAGACAACAATGAATAAGGAAATGATGAACGCGGTGGCCACGGATGTCTTTGCCCAAGCTCAGGAAGGCTTCGCCGTGCCGCTGGATCCTGATCTGGCGGATGCGCTGGGCGCTTTTTCCGAAGATATGCCGATATCTTATGACGATTATTCTTTCACCTTTGGGAAGGCAAAGGCGGGAACCAACAAGCTCCCGCCCTACAAGTTGCTCTCTATCGATGGAATTCCCATAAGTCTTACATACAAAAATGGAGAGTTTCTTATCGCAAGGGGTCAGTGATCATTCTTGGTTGACGAAGAGGAAGATTTGAGCAGCCCAATCAGGAGGACAAAAAAAGGATCCGGCGGTGAAGCGATACATCATGCAGGTCATGGAAGAGGAAATGGACAAGGCGCAGGAACGCGCCCTCGTCCGCGTAGCCCAGAAGTTCAGGCATCTGCTTTCTCCCCAGATGCAGCAAACCTTGGCCGCGCAGTATACGGTGACGGCGCTGGCGGCGTCGGTCTGAAAGCGGGATTAGGAGGCGGCTGAATCTCTTCGGGCCGCGACACGTACGGCTTTGCAACACGCTGAGGCAGCGGAACATATGAACTAGGGTGTGTTTGCAAACCTTATAATCAGGCCTGGTTCGTGTAGCCTTTGGACATGTGCCATACCGACATTTTCGATGAGACCTGGCAACGGCCTGAGCCTTTTCTGCCGCTCGAGGGTTCGCCCAGGGGTGGTCGTCCGGCCAGGGATAAACGGACATTCATGAATGCAATCAT
>APFI01000109.1 GCA_000403945.1 Desulfovibrio sp. Dsv1 | reverse complement strand
GGGCGCAAAAGTGGGAAAGACCAGGCGGGGCAAGGGTACGAAGCTCATGGTTATTGCAGACGCTTCCGGTCTTCCGCCTTGCTATCCAAGAAATTGAGATGATGGCGCCACATCGGCACAATCGAAAACATAAGGCAGCGCAGGATGGTCGTCCCTTGCGGCGTTATCGTCGCCGCCAGGCATCGAGGCACAATCAGGCATATGCCCGGGATATTGCACAGCGGCTTGAGCGCCACGTCCTGCCTTCCCTTGACGGAAAACCCATAACCGAAATTTCACCCCGTGAAATTCTTGCCCTTCTGCAACAGGTGGCCAATGGGGGCCTGGCCGAGACGGCGCGGCGTCTTCGGCAATACATGAGCCGCATTTTCCGCTTTGCCATAGTGACGGAACGGGCGGAGCATGACCCCGCCGCCGTGTTGCTGGACGCGCTGCCTTCCCCCATGCCGGAACGTATGGCGGCCAGAACAAGACCGGCAGAAGTGAAGGCCGTCTTTAGGGCCTGCCAATACTATGCAGGGGCGGTCACAGTCCGGCATGCGCTTCTTTTTCAAGCCCTGACCGCTGCAAGGCCGGGAATGGTGAACGCTGCCGAATGGGCGGAAATGGACCTTGACGCCGCCGTATGGACGGTCCGGGCAAACAAGATGAAGACGCGCCGTGATTTTCGCGTACCGCTTTCCGCCACCGCCCTTGCCATCCTCCAGAATCAGGCACCTCTCACTGGAGGGCATCAATATGTTTTCGAAGGCCGGGACCGAACCCGCCCGCTGTCCGGGAACACCATGCGGCAAGCGCTCAGAAGCATGGGTTTTCTCGACCATGTGCCCCACGGCTGGAGAGCCGCCTTTTCTTCAGTCTGTAACGAATACGGACACAAGCCCGATGCCATTGAGATGTGCCTTGCCCATGAGCAGCGGAACAGGGTGCGGGCGGCCTATAACCGTGCGGAGCTTTGGGACGAGCGCCGGGCGCTTATGGAGTGGTGGGCAAACTTCCTGACGAGTGAGAATTAATTAATATTTAAAAAGCATTATCTTACTTTTTTGAAGTAATATGTCTCTTCTTTGGAACAAGACAGATGCCATAATGTTTTCATCCGAGAACGGAACTCCCACTGGTTTGACCGTTGTACAGTTGTTCACCCGTGTGAACATTAAAAAATTAACCAACTATTTCAATATATTGTCTCTTGAAAAAGAAGAATTTTTTACGAGAACAGCTTGAGATTCCTTGCAATGTTGTTTTATAGTCTTTCTAAAGAACACGGAGGAATGAAAAGGCGGTTCGGTGTTGTCGCACCGAACCGCCGAACAAGGGGCACAACGCCCAAAACTCGCTACCCGGCCCTTGTCTTGATTTGGATAAAAACCGCCGGAATAGCCAAACCCGCCCACGGGACGGACAATTACTTTTAGACACATGTGCACAATCTTTTCAACTGAAAAGGGATGTGTGTCCTAAGGGTACGCCGCCATGCGTGGGCGCCAAGGAGTTGTTTTTCATGACGACTTGCCCCGCTGAAAAAATTTCCCCACCTCAAAACCCTTCCTCTTCCATCTCTCCCCTTCTCCGTCTGCCCCAGGTTTTAAGCCTTATGGGCGTTTCGCAATCTTGCTGGTACGCCGGAATGCGGCGCGGGGATTACCCCTCTCCTGTCCGAATCGGAAGGCGGGCTGTTGCCTGGAGGCTTGCTGACCTGAAGCCGCTTCTTGATCACGGGCTGGACGGGGGACAAGATGATGCAGACTAAACGAAACCGCCCGGCTGCGGAACCGGGCGGAGACAAAAAAGGCAGAGGCTTCGGTAGCGTTTTTTATACCACACCCCGCCTGCGGGCTGCAAGAAGCATCCTGCCCCTACTGCCGCCCTGTCCGCACCCCCCGCTTGATGAGGATCGTATGCAGCCTTGCGAGCCTTGTGCTCTGGAAGGGGGCACGGCAATGAGTGGCGCCAGCTTCCTGCAGGACGTGCTGGCCCGCATGATGGCGGACGGCCTTGTGCCGGTGGAATCTCTTCAGGCTGACGACGCCTTGCACCGCTGTGGCGTGAGAGGCAGGGAACGGGGCAGGGATGGCGCTTACCGTGTCCACCTCGACCCGCCTGCTTCCGCATGGTGGCGCAACTGGCGCACCGGAGCGGAGGGCACATATTGCGGCAAGGCGGACAATGAGATGAGCGCCGCCGAACGCAAGGCCCTGCGGCAGCGCATTGACGAGGACAAGGCCGCCCGACAAGCCAGGCAGGAGATGCGTTGGGCCGCCACTGCAAGGCTGACCCGCTCCATCTGGAACGCCGCGCCTTTGGCCACGGATACCCACCCATACACCCGGCGCAAGGGAGTACCCGCCCTTGGGCTGCGCCTGGCCAAAGACGGGCGGCTGATCGTCCCGGTGCTGGACAGTGCTGGCAAACCCCAGTCACTCCAGTTTATTAGCCCTGATGGCGGCAAGATGTTTCTCTCTGGCGGCAGAATGGCGGGCGGCTTCTTCTCCATTCCGGCAGGGGATGGAAGCAAGGACGGCCCCCTGCTGATTGCCGAGGGCTATGCCACGGCGGCCAGTCTGCATCTGGCCACCGGGCATGCCTGCCTTGTGGCCTTCAACTGCGGCAACCTTGAGGCCGTGGCCCGCATGGCCCGCACCAGGTACCCGGAACGCGAACTTGTCTTGTGCGCCGACAATGATTGCGAAACCGTCAAGCCCGATGGGACGCCATACAATCCCGGTATAGAGGCGGCCACCGCCGCCGCGCGGGCCGTTGGGGGCAAGCTGGCGATCTGCCCTGCGCATGAGGGCAAGCCCACAGACTTCA
>APFI01000108.1 GCA_000403945.1 Desulfovibrio sp. Dsv1 | reverse complement strand
TCCATGATTTTACTCGGAAGAGTCATCAGGGAATCATGAAATGACTTCTACAAATAATAAAGGGTCATGACTGGCTGAGAGGTAGTTCTCTAAGCATGTTGAAGAACATCTGACAGATATCCTCCCGGCGATGGTCAAACCGGAATTCGCATTCCTTCAGGTGGAAGCAAAACATATGCCTGTGGAGGCCACGGAAACCAGGTCGCATTTTGACGAAGGCCCAAGGGCTTTCGATCCCGTTGACGCGAGAGCGCCTGCCGGCAAACTCATTGTCGCCGTGTTCGATCCGGAAGCGCTTCCGGCATCCCGAGAATCCACCAAGCCGTCATGACCGCGCCGGCCATCTGAATGGGTAACGCTTTCAGGGCTCCACACGGCTGTGGATTATCCCCTGGAGCGTGGCTCTTGGGCAATCCGGCGTGATTTCGGCATATACGCGCCCATTGCGCCCGAACATGCCAAAAACAATGGTTTTCCACGAGCGCCACTGCATCTGACACCCCTGACCCGCCTCGCCCCGAAAAGCGGCTTTCATCCACTTCGGCTTCGCCGCTGACCGGCGATTCCGCCTCACAATAGCGGGCAATTCTTTCCCTGAAGGCGGCAACATAACGGTTAGTGGCATTTCGGTTCAGCCCTGTTGCCACAACGATTTGCGAGGCATCCAAATCGGGAGCGCAAGGCCGGACAATTTGCCGGATTTTGACCTCTGAAATTCCCGAACGATACGCATATCTGTTTTTGCCTGCCATGACTCGCTTTCAGCCTTTTGCGTGGCTCTCAGATAGGCATGACCCTTTTTTTGATTTTAGAAAGCGCCACATTTCATCAGGATCAACAATGATCACCTTGCCAGGTTCAGGTTTCGCGCCCGGCGCAAAACAGCGGGGGCTGAAACATGAAACATCCGGGCAATGGCGGACGGGGACAGACCCATTGTATAAAGCGTGACAGCAAGAATTTTTTCATTTGCCGGACAGCCTCGTTGAGCGGTCCAGGTAAATTGGAATCCGCAATTCCTGCAACGAAACCTTCGTCTTTCCGTAACCTTTCCGCTCCGGTATATCGCGCAGGTATGACACTTTGGGCAATTGGGCTTTGCCTCCGCATCTCTCCTCCGAAGGAAGCATACAACATGATTACGTTAGATTGTTAATATTCTCAAAAATAAGTAAGATTGTTTTTTTCTTGCGGGCATCTATTATTTAGGCGAGTAGGCATAATTTTGCTTCTCCGGACGCCGCTGGAGCACATGGGGCGGTCGCGCTACGGCAAAAGTTGCGTAAGTCCGGCAAAAAAGAGTTGACACTGGACGTTGCAGCGGCTATAGAACCTTTCGCCTCTATAGTAGGAGCGTAGCTCAGGTGGCTAGAGCACTTCCTTGACACGGAAGGGGTCAGCAGTTCAAGTCTGCTCGTTCCTACCAATTGAAATTTCGGGGATTTTCCCTTCAGCATAGAAGACGCGCCGCGTGAAAACGGTTCGCGACCGGGTGTTCGGCACAGTGGGGAGGTTTGCCTCCCCATTTGTTTTTGGGGGCGTTGCGCGTCGGGCCCCGCCTAGTTAAGGAGTTTGTCATGGATGTCCGTGTGGAAGGGCAGTTGGTGGACGTTCCCGTCGGGGCCGAGGTTGCGGCGACGCTGCAAAAGGCCTTGAGCGGCAAGAAATTTAAGGCCGTGGTGGGCGCCCGGGCTGTGTCTGGCAGCCCGGATGCTGCGGATGCGTCCGGCGCGTTGCTGGATACTTCCGCGCCGCTGCCCGAAGGCTGCGCCGAACTCGCGCCCGTCTACGCCGATTCGCCGGAAGGCCTGCGGATAATCCGCCATTCCACAGCCCACGTCATGGCCGCCGCAGTCAAACGTCTTTTCCCTGCAGCAAAGGTGGCCATCGGCCCAGCCATTGACAACGGCTTTTATTACGATTTTGACGTGGAGCGGTCCTTTTCCAGCGAGGATTTTTCGGCCATTGAGGCCGAAATGCAAAAGATCGCCGCCGCGCGCGAGCCGTTCATCCGCGAAATGCTTTCCAAGACCGAAGCTGTGGCGCGTTTCAACGCCTTGGGCGAATCCTACAAGGTGGAGCTGATCGAAGGTATTGAGGCGGATACGGTTTCCCTCTACACCTGCGGCGACTTCACGGATCTTTGCCGTGGCCCGCACGTGCCGCACACGGGCTTTGCCAAGGCCTCCAAGCTGATGTCCGTGGCTGGGGCCTACTGGCGCGGGGATGAGAAGAATCCCATGCTCTCGCGCATCTACGGCACGGCTTTTGCCGACGAACAAGCCCTTGCCGCCTATCTCAAGCAGCTTGAGGAGGCCAAGCGCCGCGACCATCGTAAGCTGGGACGCGAGCTGAGCCTGTTCTCCTTCCAGGAGGACGTGGCCCCCGGCATGGTTTTCTGGCTGCCGAAGGGCATGCTGGTGCGCACCATTCTGGAAGATTTTTGGCGCAAAGAGCATCTCAAGCGCGGCTACGACATGGTGCAGGGCCCGCAGCTGCTGCGCGTGGAAACTTGGCAGCGCTCCGGCCATTACGATCACTACCGCGAGAACATGTATTTCACACGGATCGAGGATGACGCCTACGGCATCAAACCCATGAACTGCATCGCGCATATGCTCATCTACAAGAAAGAGCTGCGCAGCTACCGCGATCTGCCCCAGCGTTATTTCGAGCTGGGCGTAGTCCACCGCCACGAGAAAAGCGGCGTGCTGCACGGCCTGTTGCGCGTGCGCCAGTTCACGCAGGACGACGCGCACATCCTCTGCGCGCCAGAGCAGCTTGAGAACGAGATTTTGGAAGTTATCCATCTAATCCGCGATCTGATGCATCTCTTCGGCTTCCAGTACAAGGTCGCTGTCTCCACCCGGCCCGAGAGTAGCATCGGCACGGACGAAGCTTGGGAACTGGCCACCAACGCTCTGATCCAAGCTGTGGAAAAGGCCGGGCTGCCCTACGAGATCAATACCGGCGACGGCGCGTTCTACGGTCCGAAAATTGACGTACGCCTGCTGGACTGCATCGGCCGCGAATGGCAGTGTTCCACTATTCAGGTGGACTTCACCCTGCCCGAGCGCTTTGACCTGACCTATGTGGGCCAAGACGGTGAGCACCACCGTCCGGTTATGGTCCACCGGGCCATCATGGGCTCGCTGGAGCGGTTTATCGGTGTGCTTATCGAGCAGTTTGCCGGAGCTCTGCCCACTTGGCTCGCGCCGGAGCAGGCTCGCCTGCTCACGGTCACCGAGGACGGCGACGCCCCGGTGGAGCGCATGTGTGACGAGTTGCATGCCTTGGGCATCCGGGTGTCGGCGGACATGCGCAATGAAAAACTCGGCTTCAAAGTGCGCGAGGCCCAACTGGCCAAAACGCCCTATATTCTTGTGGTGGGAGAAAAAGAAGTGCAGGCTGACGGCGTGAACGTGCGCCTGCGCAACGGTAAAAATCTGGGGCTCAAATCCATTGCGGACGTGGCCGCCCTGATTCGGACGGATGCGGAAGAGCCTTTCAAACAAGGAGGGATGCGCTATAGCTTCGCCTAATCTGAGAATGCGGCGCGATATGCCGCAGGACGGCGTGCGCCGTAATGAATTGATCCGCGCGCGCGAAGTGCGCGTTATCGGCGCGGACGGTGAACAACTGGGAATTTTGCAACGCAACGAAGCCATAGCCCTGGCCAGAGAGGGAGGTATGGATCTGGTGGAAGTGGCTTCCACCTCGGAGCCACCCGTTTGCCGGATCATGGATTACGGCAAATTCAAGTACGAGCAGCAGAAGAAGAAAGCTGAAGCCAAAAAGCGCCAGACTGTGGTGCAGGTCAAGGAAATCAAGGTCCGTCCCAAGACCGACGACCATGATTACGAAACCAAGCTGCGCCATATCCGCCGTTTTCTGGAAGACGGCGACCGCTGCAAGATCACGGTATTTTTCCGCGGCCGCGAGATCGTCCATAAGGATCGCGGCCTGAGTATTCTAGAACGCGTTGTGCAAGATCTGGCGGATGTGGCCAAGGTGGAGCAGGAGCCCCGCGCTGAAGGCCGCACCTTGCAGATGTTGATGGTGCCCAAAAAATAATCTTCTTGCGGCCGACTGTTTTTTAAGGCACTGTATTTGTCCCCGGCGGTCTGACCAGAACGCCGGATATATCCGTTTTTTGTTCCGTAAGGAGTACGTCATGCCCAAGATCAAAACCCGTCGCGCCGCAGCCAAGCGCTTTCAGCTTACCGGCAGCGGTAAGTTCAAGCGTCGCCGTCAGAATCTGCGCCACATTCTGACCAAGAAGGCCCCTGGCCGCAAAATGCGCTTGGGTCAGGCCACCCTGGTGGACAGCACCAATGAGAAGGCAGTCCGTCGTATGCTGCCCAACGGCTAGCAAGCGCGGCGGTTTTCCCTTTTTGATCCTTTGGGGTCGGCGGCGCGCGGATCCGCGAACAAGCTTCAATCCGCCGCCCCCCCCGGCAGGGGGCCTGATCATTTTTATCCACCCGGCGGGCTTTCCTCCGCCTAGCCGGTGTGAAGGAGGATACGTCCATGCGTGTGAAGAGAGGCCTTGCCAGTCATCGTCGCCACAAAAAATATCTGAGCGCCGCCAAAGGTTTCCGTGGTGGCCGCAGCCGTCTGTACCGCACCGCCCGCGAGGCTGTGGAGCGTTCGCTTCAGTATGCCTTTATCGGCCGCAAGAACCGCAAACGCGATTTCCGCACGCTCTGGATTCTGCGTATCAACGCTGGCGCGCGCCTGAACGGGCTGTCCTACAGTCGTTTCATGCACGGCCTGAAGCTGGCCGGCATTGAACTGAACCGTAAGGTGCTGGCGGATCTGGCCGTCTATCAGAAAAACGATTTCGCCAAGGTGGCGGATTTGGCCAAGGCCGCCTTGAAGTAGCGGCATGTGGAATGTTTGTGCGCTGACCGCGTCAGACGTCGCGGTACGCCGCTTGTTTTTCTTGCCAGCGCACAAACATTCCGCATGCCGTTTCAGCGCGAATTACGACGACGTCTTATGCCGGGCGGCGCGGCCTCAAAAACCACCGTCCGTGTTTATGAATGCCTCAGCGCCGCACAGGCGGCATCGGGAAACTGCATGGACCTGATTACAGCATTGGAGGGCCTGGTGCCGGAACTCGAACGAGGACTGGACCAGGCTTCTTCTTTGGAAGATCTGGAAGGCTTGCGGGTGGATTTTCTGGGCCGCAAAGGCCGTCTCGCCCAGATTATGAGCCAGTTGCCCAAGCTCGCGCCCGCCGAGCGGCCCGCTGTGGGACAGACAGCCAACAGTGTGAAAGAGCACTGCAACTCCTTGTTTGAGGCGCGCAAAAGCGCTCTGAAAGCCGGGCGCGAAGCCTCGGCCTTGGCGCGTTTCGACTCCTCCCTGCCGGGACGCGCGCCTTGGCGCGGATCGCTGCACCCCACCACCTTGGTCATGGAGGAAATTTGCGGCATCTTCAAGAGCCTCGGTTTTGACGTGTCCTCTGGCCCGGAAGTGGAAATCGAGCACTACAATTTCGAGTCCCTGAACATGCCCGCCGAGCACCCGGCCAGGGACATGCAGGATACCCTCTACATCACCGAAAAGGTACTCATGCGCACACACACCTCGCCAGTGCAGGTGCGCACCATGCTGTCCCGCAGGCCGCCCGTGGCCGTGGTGGCCCCCGGCAAGGTCTACCGGCGCGATTCGGACCTGACCCACACCCCCATGTTTCACCAGATCGAGGGGCTGATGGTGGGATACGGCATCAGCATGGCTCATCTGCGCGGCACCCTGACGGCCTTTGTGCGGGCCGTGTTCGGTGCCGACACCAAGGTGCGTTTCCGCCCGAGCTTTTTCCCCTTCACCGAACCTTCGGCGGAAGTGGACATCTCTTGCTGCATGTGCGGCGGCAAGGGGCATGTGGACGGCGAACCCTGCCGGGTCTGCAAAACCACCGGATGGGTGGAAATTCTGGGCTGCGGCATGGTGGACCCGGCGGTGTACGCCGCTGTGGGCTATCCCGAGGACGTGAGCGGTTTCGCTTTCGGTCTGGGCGTGGAGCGCGTGGGCATGCTTAAATACGGCATCGGGGACTTGCGTATGTTCTTTGAGAACGACGTGCGTTTTCTGGGGCAGTTCGTCTGAGGTCGCGGCCATGCGGCGCGTTTTGCCCCTGCTTGTTCTCTGCGCGGCTCTCTGCGCGGAGGCGGACGGGTCCGGTCCGGCCCCGCGCGCGGTTCTGGCGGCCTCGGCGCTGAGCTCGCGTCACTCCGGCCTGGAACCGCCGGGCGGTCCCAAGCCCCTGGAAGGCCTGCCGCCCGCAAGCGCGCCGTCGCGCACAACCGAGGGCGGCATGGGCTATACCGACGCCTACGGCAACACCATTGAGGACCGTCCGCCCGAGGAAAAAGCGCCCCGCAAGCGCCTGCGTTCCGGTGCCCACGGTCCATACGGTTCCGGCGAGGATTCCCGGCCGTTGCCGGACCCGGACGCCAAGCCGGAAAACCCGGCATGGTCATTCAAATAGGCCTCATCAGGCCCACAGGAACGAGATATGCTGCTTTCCCTTTCATGGTTGCGTGAATTTACGCCTTACGAGGGCACTGCCGAGGCGCTGGGCGACCGGCTGACCATGTTTGGCTTGGAGCTGGAGGACATCCAACGCCCCTACGACGCCATCAGCGCCATTGCGGTGGGCTATGTGGCGGAATGCGTCCAGCACCCCCATTCCGACCACCTGCACTGCTGCAAGGTGGACGTCGGTCAAGGCGAACTGCTGGACATCGTCTGCGGCGCGCCCAACGTGGCCGCCGGTCAGAAGGTGCCCGTGGCTCTGGTGGGCACACGCCTGCCCGACGGCACGGTGATCAAGAAAGCCAAATTGCGCGGCGCGCCGTCCTTCGGCATGATCTGCTCCGAGCGGGAGCTGGGCCTCACCGAGGACCATAGCGGCATCATGGTCCTGCCGGACTCCGCCGCTGTGGGCGCGCGGATCGTGGATGTGCTGGAACTGGACCGGGAAGTGCTGGACATCTCCATCACGCCCAACCGGGCGGACTGCCTTTCCGTGCTGGGTCTGGCGCGGGAGACGGCTCTGGCCTTCAACCTGCCCCTGAATGTTCCGGAACTGCCCCTGCACTTGGATGCCGACGGCCCGGAAGCCATTGTCTCCATTGAAATCGCGGAGCCCGAGCTCTGCTGGCTATATTCGGGCCGGGTCATTTCCGAGATCACGGTGGCCCCGTCGCCCATGCGCGTGCGCCACCGCCTGCATGCCGTGGGCGTGCGCCCCATTTCTAATATTGTGGACGTGACCAACTATATTCTGTTCGAATGCGGTCAGCCCCTGCACTCCTTTGACCTGGACAAGCTGCGGGGCGGCCACATAGTGGTCAGATCCGCCCGCGAAGGCGAGAAACTCGTCACACTGGACGGTCAAGAGCGTGTTCTGACCAGCCGCGACCTCTGCATCTGCGACGCGGAACGGCCCGTAGGCTTGGCTGGGGTTATGGGCGGCCTGAATACGGAAATCACGGATGACAGCCGCAACGTCCTTCTGGAAAGCGCGGTCTTCCGGCCCGGCACTATCCGCAAGACCTCGCGGCGTCTGGGGCTTTCCTCCGAGGCATCCTACCGCTTTGAGCGCGGCATCGACCAGCAGCGCACAATCTGGGCTCTGGACCGGGCCTGTGCCCTGATGGCGGCCTTCGGCGGCGGCGTGGTACGGCGCGGCCTCTCCATTGAGGAACCCCGGCCCTTTGTCCCGGCGCGCATAGCCTTCCGTCCGGCCAAGGCTGACGCCCTGCTGGGCGCGCGGCTGAGCCCTGAATTCGACGAAAAAACGCTCTCCGGCATGGGCTGCGCCGTGGAAAAGGACAGCGACGTCTGGCGGGTGGAGCAGCCCTCCTGGCGGCCTGATCTTACCCGCGAGGCGGACCTCATTGAAGAAGTGGGCCGGGTGCATGGTCTGAACACCATCCCGCCCGTGCTGCCGCCCGTACAGCTGGATCTGGCCCGCGCGGCCGAGCCGGAATCGCGCTATGCTTTCTGGCTGCGGATCAAGCATTGGGGTGCGGGTCTGGGCCTCAACGAGGCAGTCAACTACAGTTTTGTAGGCCACAAGGATCTGGACCATCTCGGCCTGCCCGCTGAGGGGCGCATTTCCATCATGAATCCCCTTTCGACGGAACAGAACGCCCTGCGCACGGCCCTGGCTCCGGGCCTACTTCAGGATTTGCGCAACAATCTGGCCCAAGGCGCGCAGGGGCTGCGGCTGTTTGAGCTGGCCCACGTTTTCGAAGCCGACCCGGATTCGGAAACCACGGTCCATGAAACCGGGATGCTGGGCATCCTGCTCTACGGCGCGCGCCACGACACGGCTTGGCCCCATGTTGAAGCTGACATGGACTACGCGGATCTTAAGGGCGTGGTGGAGCATCTGCTGCATTTCCTGCACCTGCCCGCGCCGGTCTGCCGCCAGGCCGAAGCGCATCCTTTTCTCCTGCCCTGCGTGGACGTGCTGATCAAAGGCCGCCGCGTGGGCTGCATGGGCCGGGTCAAACCCGCCCTGGCCGAGGATTTTCACTCCCGCAAAGCCGTCTGGCTGGCGGAGCTCAACCTAGAAGTGCTACGTGAGCTGCACGACGGGGTCGTGGTCCGCTTCGCTTCCCTGCCGGTCTACCCGCCAGTGCGCCGCGACATCACGGTCACGGCCGGGCTGGAACTCAAGGTCGGCCACGTGCTCGACCATCTGGTCGGACTCGGCCTGCCCCTGCTGGAGGACGCCGTGCTGGTGGACTGCTTTGAGCCCCAGAGCGGCCCCTGCGCTGAAGCGGGACGCAACCTGACCTTTCGCCTGACCTTCCGCCACGCCGGGCGGACCCTCAAGGATGCGGAAGTGGACAAGGAGCGGAAAAAGGTGGCAGAATCACTGGTAAAGAATTTGGGCGTCCGCGTTTAGGAGCCGTTTCTGAATGGTCCTTTCGTCCTCATGCGGAAACAGTTCCCGCGTATGGCCTTTCCTTCTCCGGCGGCGTCCCGTCGCCTGTTATGAAGAATTCATGCCCTTCATAGCAGCCCCGGTTTCCTTGCCGGAGAAGAAAAATCCTCATGCGCCTGAGATTCAGGAGGACGGTTCTATGCCGGGAAAAAACTACCGCATCGGCGAGGCGGCGGAACTGCTCAATCTCAAAACCCATGTTCTGCGCTTCTGGGAGACGGAATTTCCCCAACTGGCCCCCCTGCGCACGGACAAGGGCCAGCGTCTGTACACGGAAAGCCACTTGGCGCTCCTGCGCCGCATCCGGCAGTTGCTGCACGAGCAGGGTATGACCATTGAAGGCGCGCGCCGCGTGCTGGAGGGTAGCGCCGTGCTGGATGAAAATCTGCCCGAGCGGGTGGCCGCCGTGCCGGACCCGGCCTTCATGCAGATGCTCAAGCGGGAGCTGACTTCGGTGCGCCGCCTGCTGGCCGGTCAATGACGCGACGGCACCGCAAAAGCCGCAAATGCGCCGGATATAGCAAACAGGTTGTTTTCCATGATCCTTTCCCCATCCCTGCTTTCCGCCGATTTTTCTCGTCTGACCGAGGAACTGACCGCTCTGGAGGCCGCTGGTGTGGCTTGGCTGCATCTGGATGTGATGGACGGGGCCTTTGTCCCCAACATCACCTTCGGTCCCCCGCTGATCAAGGCCCTACGGCCCCACAGCGGGCTTTTTTTTGATGTGCACCTCATGGTCGGGGAACCGGCCCGTTACCTGTGCGATTTCAAAGAGGCAGGGGCCGACCTGTTGGTCATCCATGCCGAGGCCGACTGCCACGCCCGGCGTACCTTAGCCGAAATTCGCAAGCTGGGCCTCAAGGCCGGGCTGGCCCTGAATCCCGGCACGGACCTTTCCGCAGCCCGCTGGCTTGCGCCGGACCTGGACCTGCTGCTGCTGCTGAGTGTCAATCCCGGCTTTTCCGGCCAGGCTTTCATTCCCCAGACCTATGAGAAAATTCGTGCGGCCCGCGTCCTGCTGGCCGAGGCCGGGGCCGCCGGAACGCTGATCCAAGTGGACGGCGGCGTCTGCCCGGAAAACGTGGGTCAACTGCTAGAGGCCGGGGCCGATGTGCTGGTATCCGGTTCCGCCTTTTTCGGGCATAAGCCCTATGACGCGCGTCTGGATGCCTTCATGCGCGCCGCTAGGGGGCTCGCCGAGCGTCCCGGTCTGCGCGCCGCCCGCGCCTGGCGGCCTGCCGCGCCGCATTCCAACCCATAACGCCAAGAAAGGAAAAAGAGTCATGCCCACCCGCAGACAGTGTGCCAACGCCATCCGCGCTCTTGCCATTGACGCCATTGAAAAATCCTGCTCCGGCCACCCCGGCGCTCCCCTCGGCATGGCCGACATGGCCGAGGCCCTCTGGCGGCACGGTTTCAAGCACAATCCCGCCAATCCCGGCTGGCTGGACCGCGACCGCTTCGTGCTGTCCAACGGGCATGCCTCCATGCTCCAGTACGCGGTGCTCCATCTCACGGGCTATGATTTCCCCATTGAGGAAATCAAGAATTTCCGCCAGTGGGGCTCGCAGACGCCGGGCCATCCCGAGCGTGGCCTGCCCCCCGGTGTGGAAATGACCACCGGCCCGCTGGGCCAGGGCATTTCCTCGGCTGTGGGCATGGCCTTGGCCGAACGCCTGCTGGCCGTCCAGTTCAACACCCCGGAGCACACGGTGGTGGACCACCGCACCTACGCCTTCTGCGGCGACGGCTGCCTGATGGAGGGCGTTTCGCACGAGGCATGCTCCCTGGCTGGAACCTGGGGTCTGGGCAAGCTCATCGTGTTGTACGATTCCAACGGCATTTCCATTGACGGCAAGATCGACGCATGGTTCAGCGAGGATGTGGGTGCGCGTTTCCGCGCCTACCGCTGGCAGGTCATCGGCCCCATCGACGGGCACGACAGCGATGCCCTGGACAAGGCCTTGGCCGAGGCCCGCGCGGATCTTTCCCGTCCCAGCCTGATCATCTGCCACACCCATATCGGTTTCGGCTCGCCCAAGGCCGACTCCGCCGCCAGCCACGGCTCGCCCCTGGGCGAGAGCGCTTCGGACGCCACGCGCCGGGCCCTGGACTGGCACGAACCGCCTTTTGAAATTCCGCAGGATATTTACGCGGCCTGGGACGCGCGCGCCGCCGGGCAGGCCGCCGAAGCGGCCTGGAATGAAACTTTCGCGGCCTACAGACAGGCCAATCCGGAACTGGCGGCCGAATTTCTACGGCGCATGGCCGGGGATCTGCCCGCCGACTGGGCGGCCGTGGCCAAGGCCATGCTCGCGGAAGCCGTGAACAAGGCCGAAAGCCTAGCCACTCGCGTGGCATCCCAGAAGGCTTTGGAGCATCTGGTGGGCGCGCTGCCCGAGATGATCGGCGGTGCGGCGGACCTTTCCGGCTCCGTGGGCACCCTGACCTCCAAGTCCGAGCATCTTAAGCCCGGCGCGTACACCGGCAACTATATTTCCTACGGCGTGCGCGAATTCGGCATGAGCACGGTCATGAACGGCCTGGCCCTGCACGGCGGCTTCATCCCCTACGCGGGCACCTTCATGGCTTTTTCGGACCATGCCAAAAACGCCGTGCGTCTGGCGGCCATCATGGGTCTGCGGGCGGTTTGGGCCTTTACCCACGACTCCATCGGCGTGGGCGAGGACGGCCCCACCCACCAGCCCGTGGAGCAGGTGTCCACACTGCGCCTGACGCCCAATCTGCATCTCTGGCGGCCCTGCGACACGCTGGAAACCGCCGTGGCTTGGCAATCCGCCCTGGAGATCCGCGAGATTCCCACTTGCCTTTCGCTTTCACGTCAGAAGCTGTCTTTCTTTGAGCGCGACGCGGCCCAAGTCGCGGCCGTGGCCAGGGGCGGCTATGTGCTGCGCGACTGCCAGGGCACGCCGGAAATCATTCTGCTGGCCACAGGTTCGGAAGTGGCCCTGGCTGTGGAAGCGGCGGAGCAGCTCAATGCCGACGGCCGCCGGGCGCGGGTGGTTTCCATGCCCTGCGCCGAGATTTTCGACGCCCAGGACGCGGCATGGAAGGAAAGCGTGCTGCCCTCGGCCGTGCGCTGCCGTCTGGCCGTGGAAGCCGCCTCGCCGGACTACTGGTACAAGTATGTGGGCCTGGACGGCGATGTGCTGGGCATGCACAGCTTTGGTGTATCCGCGCCCGGCTCGGTCATGTTTGAGCGCTTCGGTTTTACTGCGGCCAATGTGCTGGAAAAAGCCCGCGTCCTATTGCGTAAATAAGGATTTTTGTCCGATAGCGTCAAAAAAAAAAATCGTTTTCCACGCATTCGGCACAAAAATCCTTATTTACGCGAAAATCATCAAGAACGCCAACCACAGGGAGGCGACATATGCCCGTCAAAAAACTTGCGGATCTGGATTGCAACGGCAAGACCGTTGTCATCCGGGAAGATTTCAACGTGCCCATGAAAGAAGGGCGAATCACCAACGACAAGCGTATCCGCGCGGCGCTGCCCACCATCAGGATGGCTCTGGGCAAGGGCGCGGGCGTGGTGTTGCTCTCGCATCTGGGCCGTCCCACAGAAGGCCAGTACGAGGAGCAGTTCTCGCTCAAGCCCGTGGCCGCGCGCTTGGGCGAATTGCTGGACAGGGAGGTGCCGCTGATCAGGGAGCCGACCGACGCCGGACAGGTGGAACCGGGGCGGTGCGTGCTGCTGGAAAATGTACGTTTTCTCAAGGGCGAGAAAAAGAATGATCCAGCTCTGGCCGCCCAACTGGCGGGCCTGGGCGACATCTATGTGATGGACGCGTTCGGCGCGGCGCACCGGGCTCACGCTTCCACCGAGGGAGCGGTGCGGCATGCCAAGGTGGCCTGCGCCGGGCCGCTGATGGTGGCGGAGCTGACGGCCTTCGCCAAGGTGCTGGACAATCCGGCCCGGCCATTGGCCGCGATTATTGGCGGTTCCAAGGTTTCCACCAAGCTGGGGTTGCTGGCCAATCTGCTGGCCAAGGTAGACAGCCTGATTGTGGGCGGCGGCATCGCCAACACTTTTCTGGCCGCCGCTGGGTACAACGTGGGCGCCTCTCTCTGTGAGCCGGACCTGATTCCGGAAGCCAAAAAAATCGTGGGAACCGCTAGGGCGCAGGGCAAGCAACTTCCCCTGCCTGTGGACGTGGTCACGGCCGGGGCGCTGGTCCCGGGCCAAAAGGCCACAGTGCACGCGGCGGACGACGTTCCGGCGGACGAAATGATTCTGGATATCGGCCCCAAGACCGTGGCCCTGTATGAAAAGCTGTTGGCCGACGCGGCCACCGTGGTCTGGAACGGGCCGGTGGGCGCGTTTGAAACCGAACCTTTCGGCGCGGGCACCAAGGCCCTGGCTGAAGCGCTGACCGCCTCGCGGGCTTTTGTGGTGGTGGGCGGCGGCGACTCGGTGGCCGCTGTGGAAGGCTACGGCCTGGCTGACAAAATGGGCTATATCTCCACGGGCGGCGGCGCTTCCCTGGAACTGCTGGAAGGCAAAGTGCTGCCTTCCGTGGCGGCTTTGGAAGACAGAGGATAGGCGCTCTCAGCCTTCAAAAATCAACGGCTCTGGTGGTCGCTTTTGTGGCCGCCAGAGCTGTTTGCATTTACGGCTTCAGCCTGTTGAGGAAGCGTAGCTTCCGAAACAGCAACCCACCCGCATAGCGGGTGGCTTTTTGATGAGAACTGCCGTTAATTCAGCAAGGTCTAGGTTCAGAACTCATTAATTAAGATAAAAAAACGATAACTGCGATGCAAATGGCCGAAAAGAACGTATGCGCACACCGGTCATAGCACATTGCAATCCGTCGCCAGCCTTTAAGTCTACCAAACATGTTTTCGATTTTATGACGCTATTTATAGAGGTCTTTATCATATGTGACAGGTGTCTTTCGAGCTTTCCTGGGAGGTATACAGGGCGTAATATCTTTTTCAAGAAAGCCGTTTGGAACCAGTCGGCATCATACCCTCGGTCAGCGAGCAGTTCCCTGGCGTTGGGCAAAGCGTCCAAAAACTGTGCTGCTCCTTTGTAGAAGTCATTTCATGATTCCCTGATGACTCTTCCGAGTAAAATCATGGAAAATGCCAAG
>APFI01000107.1 GCA_000403945.1 Desulfovibrio sp. Dsv1 | reverse complement strand
AAATGACTTCTAGGCACTTTCTAGGGCATGGCTTTCCTCGGTTGTACCCATGTAGCGCATCTCCGGCGGGACTGCAAGGCGGACGGTCCCGCGCCCCGGATGTTTTGCTTTCGCCCCCGGAATCGGCTATGTTTCCGGACTACGCGAAAGCGCGAAGGACGGATTATGCAGCAAACCGCTTTAGGGTACGGCAGCGCTCTGCTGGCCACCCTGATTCCCCCCCGTGGCAGTGCAATTTCTGGCGCTGGCTCTATCTCTCGCTTATGGCCGTGCTGGGCGTCACCCTGATGAACACCCTGATCTGCAACGGAAAGCCTGAATATGGCCCTGCTGGTGCCCACGGCACCCATTGTGATCCTGATCCTGCCACGCATCATCTACGGCGAACCCATCACCCCGCGCAGCTTGGCCGGGATGCTGGTGGTGCTGGCGGGCGTGATCTTCCTGGTCAACCGGGGCGACTGGCAGCGTCTGGCCGCACTGCGCATCAACAGCGACGACTTCCGGACCTTGGCCGACGCGCTCTGTTTCGGGCTCTATTAGCTGTTCATGCGCCAGCGCTCCGACGATGTGTCTCCTCTGCTTCAATGTGGCTATCTTCGCCCTGGGCCTGCTTTATTCCCTGCCCTTCACCGTGATCGAGGCATATCTGCTGCCCCTGCCCGCATTGTCCCCTGCCCTGCTGACGGGCACTCGCTGCGCTGGAGTGAGTGTTCCTTCACTTTATTCTGGTTTTGAACCCTGGCCGTTGACAGAATCGGCCCGGTACGCGCGGGTATCGCCTACTACAGTCTGCAGGTCTTCGCGGCGATGACCTCAGCGCTGCTGCTGGGCGAGCACATCGCCCCGGCCCGGATAGTTGGGGGAGTGCTGGTCATCGGCGGTATTCCGGTGGCCACCCTGGTCATTCCTCATCACCGTACGCAAACTTGACATCCTCCCCCGCCTAAAGTCGGGGGATTCCTATCGGTAGCGGCTCTAATGAG
>APFI01000106.1 GCA_000403945.1 Desulfovibrio sp. Dsv1 | reverse complement strand
CCCAGTTCCGCGGCCAGGCCGGGAAGGCCGGTCTTGTGCTTGATGACGCTTTGGTTAAAACTCTCCATTGGGAACTCCTGGGCATGATGTCCGGTTGATGTGTTGTGTGCACTTCCATCAAAACGGAGTTCCCTTTCCTTTTCAAGGGACTACTGTCAGATCACGTCGACACTAGGGCACATAATAAAATTCCCCTGAGTAAAATCATAATGCAGCCCAGCCTCGTCATGTCCAAGAAGATTTCAGCATGAAATTCGTACAGTACGACCAAACGGCGAAAATTGTGCAGCTAGGCAAACAAGCGTTCAACCTTCCAACGGCGACGATAACGCCGCAAGGGGCGACCGTCTTGTGTTTTGTTCCGTTTTCTCCGATTCGGAGCAATCATTTCAATGTCCCAATCCTCTTTCAGTTTGGCGTCAAGCTTGTCGCTGTCGCAAGCCTTGTCGCCGATCATGCGTTTCATCAGTTCATTGGTAAAAGCACAATCCAGAGTATCTTCAACCACAGTCACTTCATGAGGTGACGCGCTTCCACGTAAGGGCGGGAGGAAAACCGGCGGCGTCCACCGCCACTCATGCTCTTGGCACCCTTGCCGCGCCTGGTTTTACCAACGGCCCCCCTTTGTGCCGGGGCAAATGTTCCTTTAATAATCAATATTTCAAGCGGCTTTTCCCATATCCGTTCATCTCGCCGGCGATGAAACGCCGGCGTGCTGTTCCCCATTTCCCATATTCAGGAGGCAAATCACGCGTGGCGCTCCTGTCCGCAATATCCGGAAAACGGCGTTGATAAAGGCTATTATCTTTTGCCGCCCCGCCGTCCGGTTTGCCCAGACGGCGTCGAATATATCGTGTCGCCGTTGTGCGTTTTTCATGAGAACACCTTCGCTATATGGCGTCCCCTTGTAACATGAAACTCGTGTCTGCCTAGAGAACGCAAGCAACGCGACAAAGTCGACTTTGTCGCGTTGCTTGCGGGCCGGACACCCGGCAACGTCTGTTGCCGCTGCTTCCTTTCGGACCTGACGGGGTTTGGCAGTTGTTGCCGCCATCCGGCTTGAGTAATACTCTACCCGCAAAGGGGGGGACTGTCAATCGCGCTCCGCCCTGCGGATCCTTTGAAAAATGAACCGTCGACTGCCCTAGGGTGTGTTTGCAAACCTTATAATCAGGCCTGGTTCGTGTAGCCCTTGGACATGTGCCATACCGACATTT
>APFI01000105.1 GCA_000403945.1 Desulfovibrio sp. Dsv1 | reverse complement strand
GCTCATGTAATTCGATTGCACGATTTTCATGACCTTTTCTGGAATTATGAAATGACTTCTAGTACCCCAAATTTAGAGCCCGTATTCCATTCGATTGCCCCACCCCGGAGGGGCCCGGTTGACTGCCTTGGCAAGTAGATTTATACACCAGAGCATGTCCCAGCCGCGCTCTTCATTGCTTACAGTGCTGGATCTGGTGCCCTTCGGCCAGACCGGCCCGGAAAGCCGTTTCTTCGCCCTGCGTCTGACCCATCCCGAATGGGAGCAGTGGCGTCCCGGCCAGTTCGTCATGGTCCGACCCACCTCGTTCAACTTGGAAATTCCTTGGGCCCGGCCTCTGGGCATCTGTCACATGACCGCCCGGCACATGATCTGTTTTTTCCAGATCCAGGGACGGGGCACCCGGCGCATGGCCGAGCTTAAGGCTGGGGACTCGGTGCGGGTCTGGGGACCGCTGGGCAACGGCTTCGTCGTGGAGCCGGACACGCCCACCCTGCTCTTGGCCGGGGGAATGGGCATCGTGCCCTTTGTGGGCTACGTCAACGAACACCCCAAACCTTGGAACGTGACCATGCTCTTCGGCCACCGCGATCCGCTCAGCTGCTACCCGGTGGACAGCATCAACGAGCATGTGCCCCTGGACAGTCTGCGCGAGCACACGCCCGGCGATCTGGACAATTTCATTTTTTCCCTGCAGGAGCGCATGCGCGAATACGCGGAGCAGAACGGCCTGGTGTTGGCCTGTGGGCCGCTGCCCTTTTTGCGTACCGTGCAGAAATTTGCCGGAGAACTGGGCGTGCGCACCCAGATCTCGCTGGAAAACCGTATGGGCTGCGGCGTGGGGGCCTGCTTGGGCTGCGTGGTCCGCACCACGGAGGCCTGGCCGGTGCCCGCCAAGCGCGGCGGCCTGATTCAGGTGTGCAATCAGGGGCCGGTGTTCTGGTCCCACCACATCGAACTGTAGGCGCGACTGGCTTTTGCCCGCTGGCTTTGTCAAACGTCGCTTTTTATTCCGGTCGAGTGTCATAAGAGTACACTCCCTCCATAAAAAGCCTGTTTTTCTTGCCGGCGAACAAAATTCAGCCGCGCCGGGCGGATCGGGCGCGGCTGCTTTATTCCGTTGAACGAATGTTGATTACACCATCGGGAAACAGCATGGATCTTTCCGTCACCGTGAAAGGGCAAAGTCACGATCTCAAATTGAAAAACCCGGTGCTCACGGCATCGGGCACCTTCGGTTACGGCGTGGAGTTCGCGTCCTACGGCGATCTGGCGGCTCTGGGCGGCATTGTGGTCAAGGGCCTGTCGCTTCAGCCGCGCGAGGGCAATCCCTGTCCGCGCATTGTGGAGACCACGGCGGGCATGCTCAATGCCGTGGGCCTGCAAAACGACGGAGTGGAGGCCTTCTGCCGGGACAAGCTGCCCCGGCTGCCCTGGCGCGAAACGCCGGTCATCGTCAATATGTACGCCACATCTCCGGCGGAATTCGGGGAACTGGCCGCCCGTCTGGACGGCGAGGAGGGCGTGGCCGCGCTGGAGGTCAACGTCTCCTGCCCCAACGTCAGGGAGGGCGGCGTTCTCTTCGGCCAGGATCCCAAGCTGGCCGCCGCCGTCACCGCCGCCGTGCGCGAGCGCGCGCCGCACAAGCATGTGATGGTCAAGCTTTCGCCAAATGTCACGGATCTCGCGCTCATGGCGCGCAGCGTGGAAGACGCGGGCGCGGACAGCGTCTCCTGCATCAACACCCTGCTGGGCATGTCCGTGGACCTGCGCACGCGGCGTCCGTCCCTAGCCAATGTGGTGGGCGGCCTGTCCGGTCCGGCCATCAAGCCCGTGGCCCTGCGTTGCGTCTGGCAGGTGGCGCGGGCGGTGAAAATTCCTGTGGTGGGCATGGGCGGCATCGTCAGCGCCGAGGACGCGCTGGAATTCATTCTGGTGGGCGCCGCCGCCGTGCAGGTGGGCACGGCCAACTTCATGCGGCCGGACAGCGCCTTCGCCCTGGCGGCGGAACTGCCCGCGGCCTGCAAAAGGCTGGGCGCGCGTTCTCCGGCCGAGTTGCGCGGCGCGCTGCTTACGGATTAAGGACGCATGGCCGTCAGCATCATTCCGGTCCGTTCCGAACAGGATCTGACCACCTTCGTGGATCTGCCCTGGACCGTCTACGCGGACCAGCCCCTCTGGGTGCCGCCTATCAAAAGCCAGGACCGCGAACTGCTCACGCCAGGCGCGCATCCCTTCTGGGAGTCGGCCCGGCGCGAGCTTTTTCTGGCCCTGCGCGACGGACGGCCCGTGGGCCGCATTGCGGCCATTGTGGATGAAAAATACAATGCCTATGCCGGGGAAGCCTGCGGGGCCTTCGGTTTTTTTGAATGCCTGGACGATCCGGAGGCCGCTCACGCCCTGCTTGATGAGGCCCGGCACTGGCTGGCCGGACAGGGCATGCGTTTCATGCGCGGGCCGCTGAACCCTTCCGCCAATTACACCTGTGGCCTGCTGGTGGACGGCTTCGAGCTGCCGCCGGTGATCATGATGCCGTGGAATCCGCCCTATTACGCGGAACTGCTGGAGGGCTGGCATCTGCGCAAGGAGCAGGATCTCTTTGCCTATCTCATTGAACGCGAACGCCTCGCGCCGCCGGACTGGCTGCGGGAGGAAGTGGGCCGCCTCAAGGCCGAGGCCCGCTTCACCTGCCGTACCTCCGGCAAGGCTACACTGGCCGCCGACATCCGGATCATGCTGGACATCTACCGCGAATCCTGGGCCAAGAACTGGGGCTTTTCGCCCCTGTCCGACGGCGAGGCCGAACACCACGTCAAAGAGCTCAAAAGCGTGCTGGACCCGGAATTCTTTGTGCTCTTTTTTCATAACAACGAGCCCGCCGCCGGTATGGTGGCCCTGCCGGACATGAATCCTCTGCTCAAGCGCCTCAACGGCAAGCTGGGGCTGTCCGCGCTCTGGCACTGGTGGCAGGCGCGCGAGGAAATCCGCGGCGGCTACCGCATCATGCTGTTCGGCATCAAGGAGGAGTTCCGCCTGCTGGGCCTGCCTCTGCTGCTGCTGGACTTCATGCTGGAAAAAGCCCGCAGCAAGCCCGACTTCCAGTGGGTGGAGGGCTCCTGGGTGCTGGAGGACAATGTGGCCGTGGACGATCTTATTGAGGATTTTTCGGGCCGGATCACCAAACGCTACCGCATTTACCGCCGGGAGATCGCCGTATGAGCGCACCCGCGGAGCAAGGTTTTCCCCACCTGAGCGGTAAAAGGGTGCTGGTCACCGGCGGTACGGGTTTTGTGGGCCGTCATCTCCTGCCGCGCCTGCTGGAAAGCGGCGCGCGCGTCACCTGCCTGACCCGCGCGGCCTCACGTACGGAACATCTGCCCGGCGACGTGGCTGTGGCGCGGGCTGACTTGGGCACCGGGCACGGCCTGGCTGCCGCTCTGGCCGGACAGGATATGATCATCCATATGGCGGCCCTGCTGTTCGGCCTGGGCTGGCAGGACTATCTGCGGGCCAACGCCATGGCCGCGCGTGTCATCGTTAACACTCTGGCCGAGGTGGATGCGGCCGGACAAGGCTCCGGACAAGGCGGCCCGGCGCGCTTCGTGCTGGTGTCCAGCCTGGCGGCCAGCGGCCCGTCGAACTGCCCGCCCGGCGTGGCGGACGATGTGCTGCCCGCGCCGGTTTCCGCCTACGGCTGGTCCAAGCTGCTGGTGGAGCAGATTCTGGGCCGCGCCTTGGGGGACCGGCTGGTGACCCTGCGCCCGCCCATAATTTACGGCTCCGGCGACAGGGGCCTGCTGCCCGTGTTCAAGGGCGCGGCCAGGGGCTTTGCCGTGAGCTCCGGCGCGTTCCGGGAATTTCCGGTTTCCGCCGTGCACGCGCGGGACATGGCCCAAGCCGTGCTGCTCTGCTGCGGGGCCGCCGCGCGCGGCGTGTACCACGTCAACGACGGCGGGCTGTACGACATGTCCCGCTTCTGCCGGATTATGGGCGAGGCTCTGGGGCGCGGCAAATTGCGCGTGCTCCATCTGCCCCTGCCGCTGATGGCTGTCACGGCGGGGCTGGCCTCCTGCGGCGGCATGCTTTGGGCGCGTCTGGCGCGCGAATTCACGGGCCGAGCTCCGGTGCGCGCCCCCAACTGGAATCTGGACAAATACCGCGAGGCCCGGCAGACGGGCTGGCTCTGCGACGCGTCGCGCATCCGACGCGAGCTGGGTTACGAGCCGCGGGTCAGCCTAGCCGAAGGCATGGCCGAGGCCGTGGAAGGCTACCGGCGCGAGGGCTGGCTGTGAAGATAACCATTCAGGAACTTTCCAAATCGTTCGGCGGCCGGGACATTTTCAGCAATTTTTCGCTGGAGGTGGATTCCGGCGTGCGCCTCTGCGTCTGCGGACCCAACGGCACGGGCAAATCCACCCTGCTGCGTCTGCTGGCCGGGGTGGAATCCCCGGACGGGGGCCGGGTGCTGCTGCCCAAGGGCTGCCGCCTGGGCTTTGTGGAGCAGGAACTGTCCGAGCAGGCTCTGGACACGCCCCTGCTGACTTTTGTGCTGGACGTGCTGCACGACTGGAACGACTTCTGGGCCGAGTGGGAGCATGCCGCCGAATCCGGCGACGAAAGCCGGCTCACTGCGCTGATGCACCGCCAGAGCGAACTGGAGGCCATGTACGGCTACAATCCCGAACACCGGGCCAAGGCCGTGCTGTCCGGGTTGGGTTTTTCCGAGGCCAAGTGGGGGCGCACCCTGCGCCAGCTCTCCGGCGGATGGCGGGAACGGGCCAAGCTGGCCCGTGTGCTTACGGCCGGGGCCGACGTGCTCCTGCTGGACGAGCCCACCAACCATCTGGACCTAGAAGCCGTGGAATGGCTGGAATCCTTTCTGCTGGACTTCAAGGGCGCGCTGGTTTTTGTGGCCCACGACCGCATGTTCATGGACAATGTGGGCACGCACGTGCTCTACTTGGGGCTGTCCCGGCCGGTGTTCCGCAAGGTCAACTACACCCGGTTCCTGGTTTTGCAGGAGGAGTACAACACCCAGCGCGAGCGTGAGGCCCGCGCCCTTCAGAATGAACTCAACCGCAAGATGGCCTTTGTGGAGCGCTTCCGGGCCAAGGCCACCAAGGCCCGCCAGGCCGGATCGCGCCAGAAGATGGCCAAGAAGCTGGAAAAAGAGCTGGAAGACTATCGGCCCGAACCCAAGCGCCGGGAACTGGCGTTTTCCTGGCCCGAGGCTCCGCACTCGGAAAAAATCGTGCTGGCCGCCGCCGATCTGGCCTTTCATTTTCCGGACGGCAAAAGCATGTGGCCGCCGCTGACCTTTACTCTCTACCGGGGCAGCCGCATCGCTCTGGTGGGGCATAACGGCTGCGGCAAGTCCACCCTGCTCAAGCTGCTGGCCGGGCAACTGGAGCGTTGCGGCGGCAATCTTGTCACCGCTTCGCAGATGCGGCTGGGATATTACACCCAGCACCAGATGGACACCCTGCGCCCGGACACCACGGTGCTGGGTGAAATCCGCCGCCTTTCGGACCCGCATACCACGGAAGAGGAGCTCATGAGCGTGCTGGGCCTCTTCCTGCTGGGGCAGGAGTACTTCGACCGCCAGGTCAACGCCCTGTCCGGCGGCGAGAAAAGCCGTCTGGTTCTGGCCAGCCTGTTTCTGAAGCGCTGTAATTTTCTGTTGCTGGACGAACCCACCAACCATCTGGACCTGGAAAGCCGCGAAGCGCTGGTCGCGGCCCTGCAAAAATTCAGCGGCACCCTGCTGATGGTGGCCCACGACCGCTGGCTGCTCTCGCAGGTGGGGGTCGAAGCTTGGGAGCTGAACGAGCGCGGCCTCACGGTGCACGCCGGTTTCGCGGCCTATGACGCGGCGCGCCGGGCACGCCTCGCGGGAACGGAGGGCAAGGGCGGCGCGGCCCTGAGCGCGACGGGCCTGCCGATATTCAAGGCAGAAACGGCGGAAGAGGCCACCCCTGTCCTGTCGCGCGAGGAACAGAAGCGCCTCAAGCGCGAACAAGCCGAAAGACGTAACGCCCTGCACAAGGATCTCAAGCCCCTGCAAAACAAATACACAGCCCTGGAAGAGGAACTGGCCCGCGTGCTGGACGAACAGGGCGCGGTGGAAGCGCAACTGGCCGATCCCGAGGTGTACGCGGACCACAGCCGTTCCGGCAAACTGCTCAAGCGCTTTGAGGAATGCAAGCGGCGCGGCGAGGAAATCCTTGAGGGAATGGCGGGCCTGGAAGAAAAAATAGCAACCATCAAAGCTCAGGGCGATCTCTAGCGGTTTCATCCTGGGATATTGCCGTATATGCAAGGCGGGACGCGCCATCAATGTACACCGCGAATATTCCCGGCCTGGCCGGCGACGATGGACTTGCCGCCCGCCTGCTTTTCTGTGCCCAATACCATCAGTTTTTCCGATCCTCCTGGTATCCAGATGCGGCATTTGTCCCGGCATTTCCCAGTGTATAAAGGCAAGCCGGGAGCAATCAGGCTTGCGCAAGTCTCGAAACACGCCGCCGCGGCAAAAGCCGGGTCAAAGAGCTGTCTCGTCACCTGTCATGCGCATCTTCCGCAACGCTATAACATGCGACAGGCATTCTCCCCCGTGAGAGTGTCGCGGCAGCGCCCCGGCGCAAGCTCCTGTCAGCAAGAGTCTCAACGCCTCCTTGCAGATAGCGGCTCATCCACTTTCTGACAGCGCGTATGCTTACGCAAAAGCCGATGGCAACCTCGACGCCCCGGAGCGGCATGCATCCGTCGCCTCATTTTCTCCCGTCCTCCGGCCGTCAGTTGGGCATTCTTGTGACTGTTAACCTTCTCCCCCGGTCGGTTCTGGCAGTGTGGCAACTCCAGCTTTACCGACTTGCGGTGGGAACAACCTGTTGGAACATTACGCCTAGGCAGACCGGACAGCGGGGCGGCAAAAGATAAATCGCCTGTTTATCAACACCGTTTTCCGGATATTGCGGACAGGAGCGCCGCGGCGTGATTTAACTCCTGAATATGGAAAATGAGGAACAGCACGCTGGCGCTTCATTCGCCGGCGCGATGAACGGATATGGGAAAAGCCGCTTGAAATATTGATCGATGAACCGGATTTTGAATGGCTAGAAGTCATTTCATAATTCCAGAAAAGGTCATGAAAATCGTGCAATCGAATTACATGAGC
>APFI01000104.1 GCA_000403945.1 Desulfovibrio sp. Dsv1 | reverse complement strand
CGGACGTGCCGAATGACCGGGTTTTGCCTTTCCTTGCTTCACAGCAAATGGGGGGTATCCGCATTCTGGCGGTACTCGCCATTGACCGGAAGCCGTGAATGGTCATTTCGTTCCTGCCGTAGCCAAGACGAAGCAGCCCGGCAAGCAGGGTCATGTCTGAAATGGGCGCGGAATTGGTCCTCATGCTGGGGAACAGGTAGCGACCATGCCCGGTGTATTTTTGCAGGTCCTCAAGAATCTCCACCACATGCCGGGCCAGTGGCACGATATGCACGACGCGCATTTTCATTTTCTCGGCAGGGATACGCCGTTCCGCCGCTTCAAGATTGAACTCCGCCCATTCCGCCCGCCGCAGTTCGCCAGGGCGCACAAGGACATACGGGGCCAGCCGCAGGGCAGCCCGCACAATCAGATTGCCGGAATAGATTTCAATGGCCCGCAGCAATGCGCCTATGGCTTTTGGTTCTTTTATACTGGCGAAGTTGGTGGGCTTGACCGCGGACCCAGCGCCCCCCTGATGCCTGCCGCCGTGTCACGTTCCGCGCGGTCTGTAGCTATGGCGTAGCGAAATATCTGACCACAGTTCTGCAGGGTGCGGTGAGCGGTATCAACAGCGCCGCGTTCCTCGATACGCCGCAGCGCCACCAGAAGCTCCGGAGCGGTAACGGCTCCCACGCTCTTCGCGCCAATGAGCGGGAAAATATCATTCTCCAGTCTGGCAAGTATCCTTTTGCCGTGATGGGCTATCCGGAAGTCCTTGAACTTGTCGAATCACTCACGGGCCACCACTTCAAAGCTGTTCGTGGCGTCCGTCCTTTTGGCGGCCTTGAGGGCTTTTCTCCGGGCGCTCGGGTCAATGCCCCGGGTAACCAGCTTTCGGGCCTCCTCGCGCTTCTCCCGGGCCTCCTTCAAGCCCGTGTCGGGGCAAGTCCCAAGGGACAGCAGTTTCTCCCTGCCCTCAAAATGATATTTGAACCTCCACCACTTGCCCCCGGTGGTGGTAACGATGAGGAACAGCCCTCTGGCGTCATGCATCCTGTAGGGCCTGGCCTGCGGCCTGGCATTACGGATGACGATATCTGAAAGCGGCATTTTGGTATCCCCGGGGTAAATGTTTTTCGTGTTGTCCTGCTACCATTGAAAATTACCCCAAGCCTTTGGGGTGTGTCGCGGAAGTCGTGTTGGCAGTTCTGGGAACTTTAGAACGGATTACCTTCGAACCGTTATGCGTTCAAGGATTCGTTCAGGAGGACAGCGTGGAGCGTTTTGAAAAGGCTGGGTTCAGGCAAGAAGAGTCGCTTCGGCGTTTTGCCCGCCGAGCAGTGCCAGGACGTCGAAGCCCGTCGCTTCGTCATCCTTGAGCGTACGCGTGATGCTGACATTGCGCTGCGCCGCCAGATCGATTGTGCGCGGCGCGAGAGGTTGCCCGTCCGGACTTTTGGCGACCCTGACACAAGGCTGCGCCGGAAAATTGTGATTGGACCGGGAAACCACGCCACGGTACCCTGTGGAAAGCTCCACAAGTGTGCCCACCGGATAAATGCCCAGCATTTTGATGAAGTTTTCCACAAAATTCGGTTGCCAGGCCTCTCCCCGCATGCCGTACATAATCCCCAGAGCCTTGCCGGGAGGCAGAGGATCCTTATAGACTCTTCTGGCCGAGAGCGCGTCGTAACAGTCGGCCACGGAAAGAATGCGCGCGTATATGCTGATTTGTCTGCCCACAAGCCGACGGGGATAACCGGTGCCGTTGTGTTTCTCGTGGTGCTGGACGACGCCGGCGAGGATTTCAGGGGCAATGCCCTCTACTTTTCTTAGTTGCTCATAGCCGAGCAGGACATGCGAGCGCATGATTTCGAACTCCGTATCCGTCAGCCGACGCGGCGCGTTCAGAATCTCGGGAGGGATCAGTTCCTTGCCGATGTCATGAAACAGACCGGCCATACCCACCAAGTGCAGCCTTGAGTCGTCAAACCCGAGATAACGGGCAAAGGCTACTGCAAATATGGTCACATTGACGGAGTGAACATAGGTATATTCATCATACGTCTTCAGTTTTGACAGGGAAATCAGGGCATCCGCATTACGGCTGAGGCTGCGGATGATGCCTTCCACATAGGGTTCTGAAGCAGCAATGTCCACAGGGCCGCTCTGAATGGACTGCATGAATTTTTTTACATGTCTGAACGAATCAGCATATACAGTCCGCGCCTGTACCAGCTCTTCAGTCAGAGGCGCGCACGTTTCGGCTTTCCGGGGCGCATCCCCCGCGCCGTCCAGGGACATTTCCTGCCCTGGACGGACGTGCGACTGCTCCGGGTCGCAATACACCTCGGTATATCCCTGATCGATAATCTCGGCCACCTTTTCTTCAGACGTTATCAACCCCTGTTCGGCGTACAACATGGGCGCCTTGAGCCAGGATATGCCCGTATCAACGACGTACATGCCGGGCTGAAGATCTGCGACAGCTATTTTAATAGGGGGCATTGAAAAAGCAGACTGTTCTGAGTGCGGACATTATTCAGATAGTTATCAGCCCGTTGGCTTGTTCCATGTCACGGGAACAACAGCTAACCGATGTCCCAGTCCAAGCCGAAGGTGTCGTGCAGAATACGCACGGCAAGTTCAACGTATTTTTCCTGAATCAGAATAGTGATCTTGATTTCCGAGGTGCTGATCATCAAAATATTGATGCCTTCCTGGGTAAGAGCCGCGAAGGCCCGCGCGGCCACACCGGAATGATTGCGCATGCCCACGCCGATGGCCGAAACCTTGGCCACGCTCACGTCGTGCAGCACTTCCGATGCGCCGGTTTTTCGGGCCACTTCGGTCATGAGCTCCAGCGTCTGCGGCAGATCCTTGCGGGAGATGGTGAAGGTCATGTCGGTATGGCCGTCCTGGCTGGTGTTCTGGACGATCATGTCCACCAGAACGCCCTTTTCGGAAAGGGGGCCGAAGACGGACGCGGCCATCCCGGGCACGTCGGGCAGATCGCGCAGAGTCACGCGAGCCTGGTCTTTGTCGTAAGCAATGCCGGAAACGAGAACAGCTTCCATGCTGGAGTCCTCCTGGGTGACAAGAGTGCCGGGATCATCGCTGAATGTGGAGCGCACACGCACAGGGACTTTATATTTCTTGGCGAATTCCACAGAGCGGATATGCAGGACTTTGGCTCCCATGCTGGCCATTTCCAGCATTTCCTCATAGGCCACGCGATCCATTTTGCGGGCGGTGGAGCAGATGTTGGGGTCTGTGGTGTAGACGCCGTCCACATCCGTATAGATTTCGCACTCCGTCGAATCCAATGCGGCGGCCAAGGCCACAGCCGAAGTATCCGACCCCCCGCGTCCGAGCGTGGTGATGCGTCCGTTTTCGGTACAGCCCTGAAAACCGGCCACCACCAGCACGTCAAACTGATCAAGATAGGCGCGCAGGGTTTTACTGTCGATGGACAAAATGCGCGCGCGGCCGAAATCGTCATCCGTGGTGATGGGAATCTGTCCGCCCAGCAGCGAACGGGCGCGGATGCCGATGTCCTTGAGCAGCATGGTGAAAAGGCTGATGGAAACCTGCTCACCGGTGGAAACCAGCATATCGCACTCCGCCCTGTCCGGCGTGGGCGACCACTGATCGGCCAGAGCCAGCAGTTTGTTGGTTTCTCCGGCACGGGCCGACAGCACAGCAATGACCTTGTTGCCTCGCTTGAGGCCGTCCAGCACCTTTTCACGCACTTGGTTCATGCTCTCCAGCGTCGCCACTGAAGTACCGCCGAATTTCTGTACGAGAATTTTCATGCCTGTATCCATTGTCCGCGATTTTTCGTAGTGCGCGGCCAACCCCGCGCATCAGGACTCATTCGTCGTTCTCCGGCCACTGCGCGCGCAGGTCCTGCAACAGTGCTGCGGCGCCGGAACCATGAGCTTTCAGCGTCAACAAGCGACTTACTTCGCACGCTTGTAGCGAGATGTCCAGAATTTCTTCCGGCAGATCAGCCGTGGGAAGGTATTCGGCCCATTCCACCACGGTCAGAACGGCGGGATTTTCCAGACCGTCCAGGATTTCGTCGGGCAGGCCGCCCGCGCCGCGGTACAAATCGCAGTGCAGTACCGGCGGCGTTGTGGGATAATGATTGCACATGGTAAAAGAAGGACTCGCCACTTCCGCCGCGCCGCCGCCGGGTAAGGCCTGGACCAGCGCGCTGGTCAGGGTGGTTTTGCCGCTGCCCAGAGGACCGCGCAACAACAACGCTCGCACGCCGGAACCCGGCAGATGGGCGGCCAGCCAGCGGCCCATACGGCGCGTTTCCTCAAGATTGCGCAACATTATTCCGGCCACGGCAGCACCTCCTGGCGGGTCTGATCCGTTGTGGCGTCCGCGAAATCTGTCCGTACCATGGGCAGAACGTCGGCCAGTTCAGAGGCCCTGTTGCCGCGCTCCGGCCAGGTAGCGGCGCAGAACCGGCCCGCCAGGGCGTGCAGCGCCACCCCCACTCCCGCCACGCTGAGGCTGGGCCACTCCGCAACGTCGCCACGCGCCAGCAGCCCGCCCAGACAGCCCGCTAACACGTCGCCCGATCCGCCCACAGCAAGCTGCGGCACGTCATAGGGACTGACCAGCAGTGGCGCGCCTGACTGTCCGACCAGAGTGCCCGCGCCTTTCAGCACCACAACGCCCGCGCAGCGGGAACACAGCCTGGTCAGCGCGGCTGCTCTAGCGGCCTGGATTTCGCCTGTGGCGCAGGCCAGCAGCGCCGCCGCTTCGCCGGGATGGGGCACGAGGATGTCGCGTTCCGTCAGCTGTTCCAGCAGGGCGGGGCGGCGGGCCAGCAGCATGAGGGCGTCGGCGTCAAAAACCGTGGGCGGGCGCTGAGGCAGAGCCAGCAGGGCGTCCAGAAAGCGTGCCGCATCCTCGCCGCGTCCCATGCCGGGACCCACCACCAGCGCCGTGCAGCGCGCGCAAAGCTTTCGCAGTTCTTCCTCCAGCATATCAGGCCACTGGTATGCGCCGGGTCCGGTCAGGGCCAGAGTCATGATTTCCGGCCAGCCGCTTTTAATGTCCGCCAGCGCGGCCGCCGGAGCTGCCGCCGTC
>APFI01000103.1 GCA_000403945.1 Desulfovibrio sp. Dsv1 | reverse complement strand
AAAAAATGAAAATCCCTACAACCTCAGCCTGTTAGATTTGGTGGCTTAGCCGGACAGCAATGATTTGCGATAAAAAACAATCTCACATTTTCCACTGTCCTAACCTGTCCTCCACACCGTCCTATTACTGTCTTTACTCAAGGACATGTTCTGTGATGAGGACAGAAAAAAGCAGTGATAAATCTTGTAACCATCTGTTATTTCATACTTTAATATATATGGCACATCTTTTGCTTTATATAAAGAACATCTTTGGTATGTCTTTCCTGTCATCCCATGACCGCAAAACAGTCATATGCAAAAAACACAAGCCAAAGATCCCCTGCCGGGCGGAGCCCCATCCGCCCGTCGAAAAAAAAGAACAACCATGCCCGCACAAGGTATCATCTACAATATCCAACGCATGTCCACCCAGGACGGCCCCGGTCTGCGAACCACCATTTTCTTCAAGGGGTGTCCTCTGCACTGCCTCTGGTGCAGCAATCCGGAATCTCAGGCGCTGCATCCTCAGCTCATGTTCTTTCCCGATCTCTGCGTCGGCTGCGGACGCTGCATGGAAGCCTGTAACTCTGGAGCCATTCTCCGAAAGGGCTCCATCTGCGACAGAAAGTTCTCCCGCTGCACAAACTGTGGAAGCTGTGCCGAAATATGCCCCACCACGGCAGCCAGCATATCCGGCAAACCGTATTCCGTGAAAGATGTCATGCACATAGTGGAAAAGGATGCCTCTTTCTATTTCAACTCCGGGGGCGGCGTGACCTTCAGCGGAGGAGAATGCACCTTACAGGGCGTTTTTCTGCTTGAACTTCTGGAGGCATGCCACAGGGAGGGGCTCCATACCTGCGTGGATACCTGCGGCTGCACCGATCCCGGTCTTTTCCGACAGGTCATGGACAAAGCGGATCTGTTTCTTTTCGATATGAAGCATATGGACGATGCACAGCACCGGCAGCTTGTAGGTGTGGGCAACAGCGCCATTCTCACCAATCTGCGTATACTTCTTGCCACCTGTCCGGAAAAAGCCCGTATCCGCATTCCGCTTATCCCGGGTTTCAATGATTCCAAGGAAAATATTGCCGCAGTTGCGGACTTTCTCCGCCCTTTTCAGGTCCGTCAGGTGGATGTTCTGCCTTGCCATTCCTACGGACGCAACAAATATGAAGCACTGCACAAAGCAGCCCCCGATGTCCAGGAATACCGACCGGAAGAACTCCGCACCGTGCTTGCCCGCTTCTCGACCCACGGGCTGGAAACCGAAATCGTCAAGTAAGGAGCCTCAATGCTGACGGTAAAAGCAGAAAAGAAAATTCTGGACAGGCTGCGGGAGCTGCTTGCCAGCGAAGAAAAAGGAACGTGTGTGCGTCTGCGCGAATACACCATGGGCGGGGGATGACACTGCACGCGTATGCTCGGTCCGAGCATGGATGTACGGGATGAACTGGAGGATGACTACACGGAAGTGGAGGGCGTCCCCTTCATCGCCAGCGAAACCTTCACCGACCAGTACGGAAACTCGTTTGAAATACGTTTCAATGAAAATCGACTGGAGGCATTCAGAGTATAAACACGGCACATCCGACAGGCAATGGCCATCATCACCCACCCCACGGAGGAAACTATGAAAATCCGCCACATTCTTCTGTCCGCCCTCTGCGCTCTCATATTCGCATCCCCCGTGAATGCGCTCTCGGGCAAAGGCACTCCCGAAGATCCCTACATCCTGAAATTCGCCTGCTACTACCCCGACGCCGGCCCCATCGGCCACGGCATACATGCCAACACCGCCGACTTCATCGAGGAACGGATGGGACACCGCATCAAGTTCGAACGCTACTGGTCCGGCTCCTTGCACAGCCTGGCGGACGGTTTCAAGGCCCTGCGCTCCGGCCTTTCGGAATTTGCTCAGGCCTATCCTTTCAATAATACCAACGCGTTCCGCTACACTACCGCCGACGGGCTGCCTTGGCTGTACAAGACCACAGCTCATGCCGCAGCTGCTGCCCAGGAAATGTACCCCAAGTGGTATAAGAAGGAATTCGAACGCCAGGGGCTGATCATCGGCATGACGCCCTACTTCGGCTACGAAGTGCTCATCACCAAAAAGCCCATCCGCAAAATGGAAGACCTGAAGGGTCTCAAAATCATGGGCCACGGCATACACATGCGCAACACCCTTGCCGCTTTGGGAGCCACGCCCGTCTTCATCACTCCGCCGGAAATTTTCATTGCCCTTCAGCGCGGCATCATTGACGGCCTGTGCTGGTCCGCCGGCAGCACCATTCCGTGGAAGTATGATGAAGTGGCCAAGTACTGCACCGTTACTGGCATGGCTCAGGCTGGTATCTTTTACGGCATGCACAAGCCCTCCTTCAACGCTCTCCCCAAGGACGTGCAGACCGACCTGTACCGTGTGCTTCAGGACGCAGCCCTGCACATGAACAAGCTCTATACTGACCTCGACGAGACCGGTTTTGACGAAATGAAAACCAGAGGCATGGAAGTCATTGAGCTCTCCCCCGAAGAACTCACCCGTTGGAAGGCCGCCGGCCAGAAGGTGTGGGAAGACTATGCCAAACAGCTGGAAGACAAGGGGCTTGAAAGTGAAGCGTTCCTGAAGAATCTGCGCGCCGTTGCCGACAAGTACAACGCCATGAGCATTCCCGAGCTCATCGAATACAGAAAGGCGCACCTCGTCCACGGTCTCATCGACGGCTTCTAGGCAGTGAAGTCACAAAATTATCTAGAATTCTATAAGGTACAACAGCAGATTGTACTCAGACAATCTCTCTGATGAAGCGATGGCGCGGCATTGTGACCCGGTACATGAAAAATGCAGCGTTATTCTTGGCCGCTATCCAGATCGGATGCATCTTTTTGTGGGCTTCAATCTCGTGACTACACTATCCAGGTCGCCCCATCGCGGCCATGGTCTGAACCATGGCCGCTTATGAAACGCCGTCGTCTGGGCGGCATGAACACAGCTCTTTTTACATGCCGCGCAGGCTGCGGCCCCACCCCATGTTTCAATATTCTGGAGACGCAATGACTCTTATCGACTCCCTCAACAGGCCACTTCAAGTGCTGATAAAACTATCGCACATGATAAGCTCGTTCGTTCTGTATCCCGCCATGGTCACCGTCATTACCGTTGACGTGACCGGCAGATTTCTCTTCAACAGTCCTCTTTCTTGGGGCACGGAAGGCTCCGGTCTCATTCAGATCATGGCCATATTCCTAGTCTGCGCCTCTGTGGAGTCCACCGATGCGCATATTCAGCTGGACATTCTGTACGCCAAGTTCTCCGCCCGGGGCAAATGCCTCGTCAAGCTGCTGACCTGCGTCACTGCCGGCATCTGGGCAGGTATGCTCACTTCACGCAGTTTCTCGGAAATCTTCGTATCTATGGACATGCTGGAATCCGGCATGGACGTAACCATTCCCTTCTGGCCCATCCGCATGGTCATGACCTTCGCCTTCGCGCTTCTCGGCCTTCAGCTTCTCATGAATTTCTCCATCAATTTTGCCAAACTGCTTCGCGGAGGGGAAGAACATGCCTGATATCGTCGTTATAGGCTATCTCGGCATTATGGCCATGCTGGCCCTAGCCTTTCTGGGGCTCCCCCTATGTTACAGCATGTCGTTCATAGGTACCATGGGACTTGCATACGCAACCGGCTTCGATTCCACCAGCATGCAGAACATCCTCCTAGCGTGGGAGCAGGGCAGCAGCTTTTCCCTCATGACCATACCGCTGTTCATCTTCATGGGTACCATCGCCTACTATGCCCGCATTGTGGCTGATCTATTCGACTGCGTGCGCAAATGGGTAGGTCATGTACCCGGCGGTCTTGCCGTGGCGGGTACGCTCGCTTCCGCCGCCTTCGGCGCCGTTACCGGATCCACCGCCGCCTCTGCCGCCACTATGGGGAGCACGGTGTTTCCCGAGCTCAAGCGTTACGGCTACGACCTGAAAATGGGAGCAGGTTCCCTTGCAGCTTCCGCTGGCCTTGCGGCCATCATCCCGCCTTCCGTTTTCATCATCATCTTCTGCGTGCTCACCGACCAGTCCATCGGCAAGCTCTTCATCGCCACCATCGGCCCCGGTCTTCTGGTGACCGCCCTCTTCTCCATCTATATTCTCATCCGTTGCTCCATCAGCCCTGAAATGGGCCCGCCCGCCAAGGAAAAGGTCAGCATGAGCGAAAAGGTGAAGAGCCTCACCTCCTGTCTGCCCGTTATCTTTGTGTTCGGCATCGTCATCGGCGGTCTGTACACCGGCATCGTTACTCCCACAGAGGCCTCTGCCATCGGCGTAGTCGGCGTCCTTGTCATCGCCGCATGTATGCGCAGACTCACCTTCAAGTGCATCTACGAGTCCTTTACCGAAGGAGCCAAGCTCTCCACTACCATCTTCATGCTCATCATCGGCGGCTGGCTGATGAGCCGCTTCCTCGTGACCACCGGAACCACTAAACACATGGTGGAGTTCTTCCTGGGCATGCATATGGGCTACTACACGCTCATTTCCGTGCTGTTTGTTCTGTTCATGATTCTGGGCTGCGCTCTGGAAGCCACCAGCATACTCATCCTCACCATGCCCTTCCTCTTCCCCATCACGCAGGCCTACGGGCTCAACCCTGAATGGTTCGGCGTATTCGTGACCATGATGATGGTTATGGCCGGTATCACACCTCCCGTGGGTCTGAACGTGTTCGTGGTGCACGGAGTATGCCCGGACGTATCCATCAACAGCATCTTCCGCGGCGCACTGCCCTTCTGCACCATGGTCTTCCTAGCCATTGTGGTCATGGTTATCTTCCCCGAACTCGTGCTCTGGCTGCCGGAACATATGAGCTGACGTTGTGCCCCATCCTGTCAGGAGAAAAAACATGATCGCATGCCGACGTTTCTTTCTTTCCCTGCTGCTCTGCCTAGGCCTTACCGCCGAATTCTCTCTTCATGCGGAAGCCTCTTGGGTGGACGGGGTACGCGTCAAGGCCGAGAACGGCGACCCCTTTGCCCAGACCACGCTCGGAGTCTGTTATGAACTCGGAGAGGGCGTGGACAAAGACCCCGTTCAGGCCGTGTCGTGGTATGAAAAAGCCGCACAAAAAGGTTGGGCCGGAGGCATGGTACGTCTCGGCAAATGCTACGCCGCCGGACTCGGTATTCCCCGCAACGAAAAAAAAGCCGCAGAGCTCTGGCTTCAGGCCGCCACCATGCAGGTTGTCCCTCATTCCATACAGGAAACCCATGTGCAGGAAGCACGCGCTGCACTGGCTCATGCTCTGAGACTGGGCCTCGGAGTTCCGCAGGATACGGAAAAGGCCCTGAACACAGCCATGCCCGCTGCGCACTGGGGTCTGCCAGAAGCGGAATATGAAGTAGCCATGTGCCTGCTTGCCGAAGGGCCGCGCAAGGATAAAGACAAAGCCCGTGTGTGGCTCAGGCAGGCTGCTTCGGGTGGCTTTCCTTTGGCGGGAAAAACTCTCAGAAAACTGGATTCCTCTGTCTGCACTCAATGATGCCGACCTCAACACTTGGAGAGTCCATGTCCCCTGTTTTTGATAAAACGCGCTGCCTGCGCTGCGGCGTATGTGTGGCCGACTGCGTGTGCGGTATTCTCTCCTTCGGGGAAGACGGCTTTCCCGCCTTGCGTGCAGGTACGAAAAACCGCTGCGTACAGTGCGGGCACTGCGTGGCCGTATGCCCTGCCGGAGCGACCGTACTCAACGGAAGGGATCCTTTCCTTTGCCCCCCGCTCGCAGAGGCATCCCGCCTTGAAGAAAACCTCGACTTCTTGCTGAAAGGCCGTCGCGCCATACGACAGTATACGGACGAGGTCGTTCCCCGCCATTTTCTGGAAAAAGCCTTTGAATACGCAGCCTACGCACCTACGGCCCACAACTATCGTGAAGTTGCCTATACCGTGATCAACGGCCGCGACCGCGTAAAGCGCCTGCTGAACAGCCTGGTACAACACATGGAAAAGCACGGCTTCTGCCCCGCGCACACGAAAAACGTACATCAGGGGCAGGATACTCTTTTCCGTGGTGCTCCCTGCCTTATTCTCATTCATGCGCCGGAACGCGCCCTTTCCGAGGCCGACTGCGCCACGGCGGCCGCTTATCTAGAACTGTCCCTGCACGGCATGGGACTTGGCTCCTGCTGGGCGGGCATGATGGTGGAAGCCTGCGCTCAGGGTCTGCCCGAAAAGCTTTTTCTCCCGGAAGGGCACAAACTATATGCGGCGCTCATGGTTGGCATGCCCAAAGTACGATATAAGCGCCTTCCCTTCCGCTCATCTCCCATCGTGACCTGGCAGGAAGACTCGCTGCCCTGAAGCTCCCTCTAACGTCTCAAGCATAAAGGAATACAAGTGAACCTTTCTCAGGATTTTCCCGATCTCGTGAAAAAAAGACGGAGGAGCTCTTATGGAGAGAACAAAAAACGTGCCGCGCCAGAGAAACGCCCCAAAAACAGGAAAACGACACAGCGTATCCCGCCACTCACCCATTCCCGATCCCGAAACGCTGGCATGCTTTCCTTTTAACATAGACAAGTTTGAGGAACCTTGCGCATTCTAATCTGTTCGGAGCATTTTCCATGCGCCTTTTTCTGCTGACTCTGCTCTGCATGACGTTCTTTTCCCTGAACTCCATCCTGTGCAGACTCGCGCTTGTCGTCTGGGGTATGGAACCTCTTGCCTATACAGCGACGCGCAACCTTTCCGCAGCTGCCATGCTGGGAGGAGTATGTGCACTTTTTATCCCTCACGGTACGGAAAAAAGGGAAAGACATCCCTGGAAACAGGCCATGGAACAAAGCTCCTGGAAAGGAGCAACTCTGCTCTTCCTTTACATGCTTACTTTTTCCCTCTCCTATGTAGCCATCCCCTCAGCTGCGGGAACTCTCATTCTGAACACCGCCGTACAGGTCAGCATGATAGGATGGGGACTGATGACGGGCCTACGCCCGGGGGGCCCACAGCTTGCAGGACTGGCCCTCGCCTTGACAGGGGTAGCTGTGCTGCTGCTTCCAGGAGTATCGGCCCCCTCACCTGCTCACGCACTACTCATGGGGGCAAGCGGCCTTTTCTGGGGAGCCTACTGCCTGTGCGGTCGGGGAATATCCTCCGCCTCGTCGGCGACCTGCGGCAACTTCCTGCGCTCAGCCCCCATGGGGCTTGTTGCAGCCCTAGCTGCACTCATGCTGGGAAACGCTCCCTCCCTGCCAGCGCTCGCCTGTGCTGTGACCGCCGGAGCCGTGGCTTCAGGGCTCGGCTATATGCTCTGGTACGCTATTGTGCCGCGCTACAGCATTCTCGCAGCTTCCGCGATTCAGCTCTCTGTTCCGCCCGTCACCGCCGTGCTTGGCGCAATCCTTCTTGCTGAGCCCATCACCGTGCACATTGTTTTCTGCACGCTGCTGATTCTGGGAGGCATTCTACTCACACTGAAGCCACGCACATAACAAAATTTCGCAACAGCATGGCTCAAAGCGTCGTCCGTCACCTTTCTCCTGACAGAAGCCCCTTGTTCTCTCCGCCGATTCCCGCCTTTCGACATTTTCTCCAGAGCGTGCTCGGCGCGATGCCCAGCATGCGGGCCGCACGGGCTCTGTTACCTCCCGTCCATTCTAAAGCTCTCATGATATGCTGTATCTCAATATCAGCCAGACTGTCACCTTTCCGATCCTCATCCTCTCCGCCTTTCTGTTCCATGGGGAAATCCATGAGCGGAAGTATTTCATCCTCCGTTACCTCCGTCCGCCCCGTCTCTTTTTCTGAAAAAGCAACCACCAGTCTCTCTATAAGATTAGAAAGCTCTCTAATGTTTCCCGGAAAGCTGTACTGATTCAAAATGGCAAGGCACCCCTTGCTCAATGTGAGGTTGGCTACCCCGTATCGAAAACAGAAATTGTTGAGGAAGGACTGGGCGATAAGCGGAATGTCCTCCGCTCGCTCCGCAAGCCGGGGAAGAGAAATATGAAGCACTCCAATACGGAACAAAAGCGCCTTCTCAAAATTTTTTTCCTGCACCATCTCCCCGAGCTCAAAATCACTGGAAGCAATCAACCTTATGTCCGAGGAAAAAATATTGTTCACATCGAAAGGATAAAAAGCAGGATCCTCCAGAAGCCTCAGCAGTGTCATCTGCGCAGGTCGGGAAAGGCTGCCTACCTTGTCCAGAAAAAGAGTGCCTCCTCTGGCTTGCTCCACCAGACCACTGTCCCCTGCCATACCACCCAAAAACGTTGTTTCCAGCTTTTCTGGAGAAAGAGACGCACAATTAAGCTTGATGAAAGGCCCTTCCCTGCGAAAGCCGGCCTGATGGATGCTCTGAGCCAGCACTTCCTTCCCTGTCCCCATGTCCCCTGTAAGCAGCACTGGAGCATCGGAATCCGCCACCCGGCAAGCCATACGGATAACCCGATCCATGGAGGACGATTGATGGATGATATCGTCAAAACTATATCGAAGGGCTCCAGCATTCCCCCGCTTCATCTCTGTACGCCGGGCAAATTCCTGCTGCTCTATGAGAACCACCGCGCCTTTGTTTTCCCCATCGGTACTGAGGGGGCGCGTTCTGCAGTAAATGCTCTTGCCGCCCTGACGCACAAGCCCGACAAAAGGTTCATTGGACAATACTGCATTGCGTACTCTGGAAGAGTGCAAAATAACTCCAGCCTCCCGACTCAAAAAATCTATCGGAGATACCGGCATGGCGTGCTCGTCCAGAAAA
>APFI01000102.1 GCA_000403945.1 Desulfovibrio sp. Dsv1 | reverse complement strand
AAATGAAAATACATATAATTTCAGCCTGTTAAAATTGACAAGTTAGCCGGACAATAATGACTCGCTCTTCATTCATAAACCATCCTTCACGCGCATATTTGGAGGAGTCGGACGAATCGGGACAGAGACCACTGTAAGGAACGCAGCTGGCTACAGGAAAAAGGACAGCGTGTTGTCTATCATTTTTACAAGACGCGCGGCGGGTATGCTCTGGCGCGGCGCGGGCCGGATGACAAAAGGGCGCACCCGTTGTAGTATGGGTCAATGAATACGCGTATTGCAACAAAAGCCCTGACGGTCTGGGCCCTGAGTCTGGGGTGCCCCAAAAACCGGGTGGACAGCGAACGTCTGCTCGGTTCTCTGGGTGTGCCCGTCAAAAGCGTGACCCAGATGGGCCGGGCGCGTCTGGTTTTCATCAATACCTGCGGATTTATCGCCCCGGCCGTGCGCGAATCCGTGCGGGCCGTGCTGGACGCCGTAACCCGCTTGGCCCGCTGCAAGAACAAACCCCTGCTGGCCGTGGCCGGTTGCATGGTGGGCCGCTACGGAGCGGAGGAGCTGGCCCGGGAACTGCCCGAAGTGGGCCTTTGGCTGCCCACGGGGGATCTGGCGGACTGGCCCGCCCTGTTGGCCCACGCCCTGGGTCTGCCGGATCCGCTGGAAAAGGTTACAGGTGACGGCCACGGCCGCCTGCTCTCCACTGGGGCCTCCTATGCTTGGCTCAAGATCGGCGAGGGCTGCCGCCACAAGTGCGCCTTTTGCGCCATCCCTCACATACGCGGCGGGCTCCGCTCCGAAGCGGCCCCGGATCTGTTGGCCGAGGCCCGCAGTCTGCTGGAGCGGGGGGTGCGCGAACTGGTGCTGGTGGCCCAGGACGTAACGGCTTGGGGCGGCGATCTGGGAGGAAAAAAGACTCTTCCGCATCTGCTGGAGGGGCTGATGAGCCTGAACGGCCTAGCTTGGCTGCGCCTGCTCTATCTCTACCCCAGCGGCGTCACGCCGGAACTGCTGTGCTTCATCAAGGAGGCGGGCGCGCCCCTGTTGCCCTATCTGGACATTCCCTTGCAGCACGCCCACCCGGACGTGCTAGCCCGCATGGGCCGGCCCTTTGCCGGTGATCCCCGGCGCGTGCTGGACCGGGTGCGCAACGTCCTGCCCGAAGCCGCCGTGCGCACCACCTTCATTGTGGGTTATCCTGGCGAAAGCGAAGCGCATTTTGACAGTCTCTGCCGTTTTGTGGAGGAAAGCCGTTTTCAGCATCTGGGGGTCTTCGCCTATCAGGCCGAGGAAGGCACCCCGGCCGCCACGCTGCCGGATCAGGTACCGGACGAGGTCAAGGAATGCCGCCGCGCCACGCTCATGGCAATTCAGGCGGACATCAGCGAAAGCCTGCTGGGAGCTCAGGTGGGCCGTCGGCTGCCTGTGCTGGTGGACGCACCGCATCCGGAGTGGCCGGGTCTGCACAACGGGCGAGTCTGGTTCCAAGCGCCCGAGGTGGACGGCATGACCTACGTCAGCGGCCCCGGCGTGACTCCCGGTGCGCTGGTGGAGTGCGATATTGTTGAAAATACGGAGTATGACTTGACCGCACTGGCCTAACTTCAACCTGGACTCAGGCCGGACCGTCAGCGCGGGGTTTCAGGAGGAGTGCCACATGGTTGAAGGTGCCGTTCACTCTGGCGCCCGATCACTCGCCCGAAGAAGTGCATCAACTGTCCGCGGCGGCAGATATTTTTGTATCGCCGCCGGACAATATCCAAGAAAGCTTCGGTCTGGCCTTGCTGAAGGCCGGATCCGACGGGCTGCCCGTCCGTGGTTTCGGACTGGGGCGGTTACCGGGATCTGGTGGAACATGGAACCAGCGGCTTTCTTGTCCCGACTCTGGCCCCGGCGACGCGTGCTGGCCGTCAGAGATGCGCTCCGGCCGGGGACCCCTGAGCCCGGCGGACAAGGAGCGGGCGGGCACGGCCCGGCATCCCGCGCGGGCGGATGAGCTGATTCGCCGGGTTTGTCCCCCGGACCGCAGTGCCGAAGGCGCAGGTTTTGCCCCGCTCTGTGCTTTGAAGAATGATTTGCCGAAGTGCGGGGCCAGGCCCCGGGCTTCCCACCCTTATTGTCGAATGCGGCGGCGGAAAGCAGGATGAAAATATCCCCGGAGGGCACGCCCCCGGGGATATGTGGTCTGCGCGTGCGAGGCACGCCCTCAACCCGGACTAGCCGATAAGCTGCATAGCCATCTTCGGCATGCTGTTGGCCTGCGAAAGCATGGCCACAGCGGACTGGGTGAGGATCTGGTTACGGACAAACTGCGTCATTTCCGTGGCCACGTCCACGTCGGAAATGCGCGATTCAGCCGCCTGCAGGTTTTCGGCTTGTGTGGTAAGGTTGGAAATGGTGTTTTCCAAGCGGTTCTGCAACGCGCCCAGATGCGCACGGATCTTGTCCTTGGAGACCACGGCGTCAGTCAGGCCCACCAAGGCGTTCTGCGCGGCCTCCTGAGTGGAAATCGTACGAGCCTTGGCGCCCTTGGCGGCCTGATTGCCTACACCCAGAGCCGATGCGGTGCTCGTGCCGATCTGGATGTAGTAATAGTCTTCCGCCGAGTCGTTGGCCGTGCCGAAGTGGATCTTCATCTTGCCGGTGGAGGTCATCTTCGAGCCGTCGTGTACGCTACTGGACAGATTGCCGTTCAGCAGATGAATGCCGTTGAAGTCCGTGGCATTGGCGATTCGGGTGATTTCCGACGCCATGGCCTGGTACTCGGATTCGATCATCAGACGCTGGGTGGAATCGTAGGTGCCAGTGGCCGCCTGTTCGGCCAGCTCCTTCATGCGGGTCAGCTTTTCGTCGATGACGCCCAAGGCGCCGTCGGCGGTCTGGATGAGGGAGATGGCGTCGTTGGCGTTGCGCACGCCCTGTTGCAGAGCCGCGATGTCGGTGCGCATCAGTTCGCGGATGGCCAGACCGGCGGCGTCGTCAGCTGCGGAATTGATGCGCAGGCCTGAGGACAGGCGTTGGGTCGAGGTCTGCAAGTTGCCGTAATGGCTGGTCAGGGTGTTGGCGACGTTGGTGGCCATTTGATTGTGATTGATATACATGACATTCCTCCATGAATGTGCTGTCTGCCCGGCGGTGCACTACGCTCGCCCGTTTCCTTGCGGACTGCCGCCGCACAATGCCTGCTTCTGCAGGGTTTGCGCTGTTGTTCTCAATGCGCCTGCCTGTTCTTTCGACACGTCGGTCGGAAACATTAGGGGCGCGGCCCCTGCCATCAAAGGAAGGCCCTTGCTTTCTCGTCGCTGGTCAGATCCAGACTCGGCAGAATGTCGGCCTCGGCGCGCTGATGCCGCCAGAAGGGCAAAAACTCGTTCATGGCTTCCCACGGCGTCACCATGCCATTGAACATGGACTGGAAAAAGCTGTCTATGCCGTCGCGCGCGGACCTCATGGGCAGATCGTCCTGACGGGACGCAGTCTCGCGAGGCGCAAACCAGCGGTGGGGGGGAAAACGCATATTATTCATGGCAAACCTCCTGTGAAAATCATTCTATCCTATGAATAGGCATTTCATTTATTGCGTCAAGAGGTTGTTGAAAAGCTCAAATTACTGACCGGCGCGCCGGACTTCCGACGTTTATTTTGGCACAGATCATGCTTAAGGCTAGACGCAGGTTTTTCAGGCAGTTTTTGCCTCCTCTGACGCCACGAGTCAGAGAAAGCAAGGGCCTTCCTTTGATGGCAGGGGCCGCGCCCCTAATGTTTCCGACCGACGTG
>APFI01000101.1 GCA_000403945.1 Desulfovibrio sp. Dsv1 | reverse complement strand
GCTCATGTAATTCGATTACACGATTTTCATGACCTTTTCTGGAATTATGAAATGACTTCTAGGCATTGACCAGAGCGCGCAGGGGTTTTTGGATCGCCGGGGTAGAAGGGCTGGTTTGGGTGGGCAGGGCGGTGGGGAGAGCGGCTTCACGCCGGGCCCTGCCCTTCATCCAGTAGTTCCAGCGCGCGTCGTCAGATTCGGCCTGGTAAAGCTCCATCTTGGCCCGGAGCTCCGGACGCGCTTTCTTGGGATTGATGCTGTTAAGCCACGCCGGAAATTTGCGCACGGGCATAGAGAGCATCCTGCGTTCAACGCCATCTTGGGCAACCGTAGAGAACCTCTCTACAGTCCAACGCTCCTTGTTGGCCTTGAACTTTACCGCTTGTCCGCCCCAGTCAATCCCCAATGCTTTCCACGATGGGCCCGCATGGGTGTGAAAGGCTGATTTTGGTAGTCGATGCAAAAGATGGTGTCCCCGTGAAAATCGACAGGGGAAAGTTAAGCTTGGGACATGGATGCCTCCGATAGAACTTTTGAGGTTCTTGAAGGCAACTCTCCCAATGAGAATTGCCGGGCGCTCAAAGCAGCTATCGGGGCTGCGGACTGTTCCTCCCCCGAGGGGTTTTGTATTTCGCCCACGCCCGGCAAAAATCAGACGCTAGGTTCTATTTCTCCTATCCCCATGTGAACCGTAGCATCCACATAGTCTTTTCACCGCCTGTCGTGGGCCCGCACGGCCCGGAAAACAAAAAAAGGGGGACCGGAGCCCCCTTCTGGTTCAATCAAGAATGGGTACTGCATGCATACGCGCCGCCCGGCGCGCGCCAATGCCTAGCGGCATGCTTATTCCGCAGCCAGTTGAATGCGCGTAAAGCCCGTCACTGTGATGGTATCACCCACGGCCTTGTCCGCTTCGCGCACGATGTCGCTGACGCTCTTTTTGTCATCGCGGATATAGGGCTGCTCCAGCAGACAGACTTCCTTCTGGAACTTCTTCACAGCGCCGTCGGCGATCTTGTCCACGATCTGGGCGGGCTTGCCTTCTTCCAGGGCCTTCTGGCGATAGACTTCGCGCTCACGTTCCACGGCGGTCTGATCAAGGCTGCCCGCGTCCAGGGCCATGGGGCTGGCGGCGGCCACCTGCATGGCCAGATTCTTGGCCAGTTCCTTGACCTCTGGCATGCTCACGCTTTCGGTCTTGCCACAGGTCAGGGAGACCAGCACGCCGATCTTGCCGTTGGCGTGGATGTACTGGCCGATAACCTCGTTGTCGGACTCGCGGGTGTGGCGAGCGAATTTGCCCAGCCGCATGTTTTCGCCCACCGATGCGATGAGCTGCCTGACCTCGTCGCCCACCACGCCGTCCAGCGCGGCGGGATCATCCGGGTTGTGCTCCAGCACGGCTTGGGCCACGCGGGCGGCCACGGCCTGAAACGGATCGCTGCGGGCCACAAAGTCGGTTTCGCACATCAGCGAAGCCATGGCCACGTGCTTGCCGTCAGGGCTGGTCACGGCGGTGACCACGCCTTCGCAGGTGGCGCGGCCGGACTTCTTGGCGGCCTTGGCCATGCCCTTCTGGCGCAGCCAGTCCACAGCCTTTTCCAAGTCACCGTCCACTTCCACCAAGGCCTTTTTGCAGTCCATCATGCCCGCGCCGGTTTTTTCGCGCAGTTCTTTAACCAGTTGAGCGCTGATTGCCATTGTTGTCTCCAGATGCGTCCGGCCAATGCGCCGGAGTTGCTGCATAAAAAATTTCAAGAAGGGCAGCGCCGATCCGTAACGATCGCGCTGCCCTGAGAATACGAAGGAATCCCGGCCCTGTCTATTCGGCGGGAGCGGCTTCCTGCGCGGGCGCGGCGGCGGCTTCCGGAACGCTTTCAGCGGCGGCCCTCTGCATGACATCTTCGGCGTTGACGGCGTCCCTGGGGTCCTTGCCCATGGCCTCGCCTTCCTGGCAGGCTTCAGAGAAAGCGACCACAAAAAGCTTGATGGCACGAATGGCGTCGTCATTGCCGGGAATGATGTAGTCGATGAGGTCCGGGTCGCAGTTGGTATCCGTGACGGCCACGATGGGGATACCCAGCTTGCGGCATTCCTTCACCGCGATGTCTTCGCGGTTGGGGTCGATGATGAAGGCCAGCTGCGGCAGGCGGTCCATATTCTTGATGCCGCCCAGGGTTTCCTCCAGCTTCTTCATCTCGCGCTCCAGCAGCAGGATTTCCTTTTTCTGGTAGCGGTTTATGGTGCCGTCGGCAAACATGGCTTCCAGCTTTTTGAGGCGGTTCACGCTTTTCTGGATGGTCACGAAGTTGGTCAGGGTGCCGCCCATCCAGCGGTTGGTCACATGAAACTGGTTGGCGCGGCCGGCTTCGATGGCCACTGCTTCCTGCGCCTGGCGCTTGGTGCCGATAAAGAGCACCTTGCCGCCCTTGGCCACAGTGTCCACGACCTTGTCGTAGGCCACGCGGAAAAGCTTCACGGTCTGCTGCAGATCAATGATATGGATGCCGTTGCGCGCGCCGAAGATGTAAGGGCGCATTTTAGGGTTCCAGCGCCGGGTCTGGTGCCCGAAATGCACCCCGGTTTCCAGCATTTGCTTCATGCTGACGTAAGCCATTGTGAGCCTCCAATGGGTTTTGTTTCCTCCACTCCGGTTTGTGTGGCTCCCTTCACCCGCCGTGGGCCGGACACGACGCGCATCCGCGGCACGGGCACCCCGGGATCCGCCGAAGTGTGCGTAATGGGAGAGCCTCTATAGCCCAAAGCCGGGAATATGGCAAGAGTATGCCCGGCACGGTCCGGAACGAGCGGCTACTCCCCCTCCGGGCCCGACTGACAAACAGGAAAAAGCCCATTATGATCAGTTTCGCTCCATACAGCGCACAGGAGGCTTCCATGGGCTACAGCTATATTACCCTGGTTCCGGGGTGCCTCGGCATAGACCCGGATGAACAGGACGACATGGAAAAGCGCATGGCCGGTTGGATGCTGGATGCAGGAAAGGGGCTGGATTGAAAGGGAAAAAAGCGACACCGTTTTCACCGAAAGGGACGGAGGCGTTTTACGCCGTTCCGGTTCCCTGCGTATGGCGGGCGACACGGACAGGAGCTTGTCTACCTGTGGCTTCGGCATACAGAAGCATGACGGCAAAGACGTTTTCACCAATCTGGAAGGCGGGCTGAAAAGCGCGCATTGCCCGACCTGCGGAAAGGATGTGGAGAGATACTTTTATGATATGGGGAGGCGACTGGTATGGGGCGGACGGTTTTCCGCCTGTAAAATGTCCGTTGTGCGGTGCGGCGTCCGATATCCGGAACCACAGGCTGACACGCTGTGGGAATTCAGCCGGATCGGCTTTGAATTCTGGGAGATGGAACCGCTCAGACCGGAATTTGTGAAAGAATTCACCCCCATGCCGGGGGAACCCGTCGGTGTGGTCCGGGCGCATATCTAATATGCTTCACCGATAGCCGGCATGGACGGCCCGGCCCCTTTTCAAAGCCGTGTTCCATCGCTATAGTGTGCCTGCCGGTTTATGACCCCGACAACGAACTCAAGCGCAAGGATACCCATACATGGATAAACACGGCTTCATCCTGCTCACGGAACGAGACATGGCGGAAGTGGGCGGCACGGCCCGCCTCTGGCGGCACAGGGTCACGGGCGCGCAACTGCTCTCCGTGACCAACGCGGACGAAAATAAATGCTTCGGCGTGAGCTTCCGCACGCCGCCCACGGATTCCACGGGCGTGGCCCACATTCTGGAGCATTCGGTGCTCTGCGGCTCGGAGAAGTATCCGGTCAAGGAGCCTTTCGTGGAGCTGCTCAAGGGTTCCCTGCAAACCTTTCTCAACGCCTTCACCTTTCCGGACAAGACCTGCTATCCGGTGGCCAGCGCCAATCTGCGCGACTTTTACAATCTCGTCAGCGTCTATATCGACGCGGTCTTCCACCCGCGCATCAGCGAGGACATCTTCCGCCAGGAAGGCTGGCACGTGGAGGCCGAAAGCGCCGACAGCCCCTGGACCTACAAGGGCGTGGTCTACAATGAAATGAAGGGCGTGTACTCCTCGCCGGACTCCGTACTGGCCGAACAGAGCCAGCATGCCCTGTTCCCGGACACGCTGTACAGCTTGGACTCCGGCGGCAACCCTGAGCGCATCCCGGACCTGACCTATCAGGCTTTTCACGATTTCCACAGCCGTTACTACCACCCGAGCAACACCCGCTTCTTCTTCTGGGGCGACGACCCGGAGGACGAGCGCCTGCGCATGCTGGACGCGGCCCTGCAAGGCTATGCGGCCCGGCCCGCAGATTCCGCCGTGCCCCTGCAGCCACGCCGGGACATGCCGCGCCTCATCGAGGTGCCTTATGCGGCATCCGAAGGCGAAAAGCGCGCCCTGTTCACGGTCAACTGGCTGCTGGGCGAGCGCGGCGACGCGCGTCAGGCCCTGCTCATGGAAATGCTGGAGCACATTCTGGAAGGCTTGCCCGGCTCGCCGCTGCGCAAGGCCCTGATCGGCTCCGGCCTGGGCGAGGACACCACGGGCTGCGGCCTAGAGACGGATCTGCGCCAGATGTACTATTCCACGGGCCTCAAGGGCGTGGCCCCCGACGACGTGCAGAAGGCCGAACTGCTGATTTTCGACGTGCTGGCCCAACTGGCCGGGGAAGGCATCGACCCGGCGGCCGTGGAAGCGGCGGTGAACAGTGTGGAATTCGCCTACCGGGAGAACAATTCCGGCCGCTTCCCGCGCGGGCTGGCGGCCATGATCCAGGCCCTGTCCACTTGGCTGTATGACGGCGATCCCTTGGCCCCGCTGGCTTGGGAAGCTCCGCTCAGGGATATCAAGGACCGTCTGGCCAGAGGCGAAAAAATTTTTGAGCAGGCCATCCGCCAATGGTTCCTGGACAATGGGCACCGGGCCACAGTGGTCCTGCTGCCGGACGCGAACCTGGGCAAAGCCCGCAACGAGGCCGAGGCCGCCCGTCTGGCCGCCGTCCAAGAGGAGGCCGGACCGGGACAACGCGCGGCCCTGGTGAAGGAAACCCGTCGCCTGCAGGAGGCCCAGACCGCGCCGGACAGCCCGGAAGCCTTGGCCAGCATCCCGGCTCTGGGTCTGCAAGACCTGCCCCTCCGCAACACGCCCATTCCGCGCTCCGAGTCGCGTTTGCCGGAAGTCTGCCTGAGCCACGAGCTGCCCACCCAGGGCATTGCCTACGCCACGCTGCTCCTGCCTCTGAAAGGCCTGCCCGAGCGCCTGATCTCCCTGCTGCCGCTCTTCGCCCGTTCCCTCACCGAACTGGGCACGGCCCGGCGTGACTTCACGCAACTGGGCGCATACATAGCGGCCAAGACCGGCGGCGTGGGGGCCAGCACACTGCTGGGCGCCACCAGGGAGCAGCGGCGCACCGTCAGCTATCTGAGTCTGGCGGGCAAAGCGGTCTACGACAAGATTACGGACCTCTTCGGCATCTTCCACGAAATTCTGCTGGAGCCCCCCCGCGACCCGGCTGTGGCCCGCGAACGCCTCAAACAGATGCTGCTGGAGGACAAGGCCCGCCTGGAGCACTGCCTGCAGGCCGCCGGGCATACCGCAGTGAGCACGCGGTTGCGCGCCCGCTTCACCGGCGCGGGCGCTCTGGCCGAGCGCACCGGCGGCCTGAGCTATCTGGCCTCGGTGCGCGGCATGCTGGAACAGCTGGATAAAGAGCCGGAAGCCCTGCTGACCGATCTGGAGGAATTGCGCGGCCTGATCGTGGCAAGTTCCGGCGCGGTCTTCGACTGCACGGCCGAGGCCGAGGGTCTGGCCTTGGCTCAGGACAAGGCCCGCGGCCTGCTGGCGGCCCTGCCACAACGGCCCGCCGAAGCCCGCGAAAACCGGGAAATCCCGCCCATGCGCGACCTGCCCGAGGCCGAGGCTTTTCTGGCCCCGACCCAGATCAACTACGTGGGCAAGGCCGCCAATATCTATGATCAGGGCTATGTCTACCACGGTTCGGCCAGCGTGATCCTGCGTTATCTGCGCATGGGCTATCTGTGGGAGCAGGTGCGCGTGTGCGGCGGGGCTTACGGAGCCTCCTGCATGCTGGACCGCCTGGGCGGCACCTTGGTCTGCGCCTCCTACCGTGATCCCAACGTGGACCAGACCCTAGCCGCCTACGACGGCATGACCGATTTCCTGCGCGGCTTCAAGCCGGACAAGGCCCAGCTGACACAGGCCATTGTGGGCGCGGTGGGCGATCTGGACAGCTATCTGCTGCCCGACGCCAAAGGCTCCCAGTCCTTGGCGCGCTGGCTGACCGGAGACACGGACGAAATCCGCCAGCGGATGCGCGAGGAAATCCTGAGCACCACGGAGCGGCATTTCACCCAGTTCGCGGATGTGCTGGCCGAGGCCGCGCGGCAGGGGGCCATCTGCGTGCTGGGCGGCCCCAAAACCGAAGAAGCGGCGCAAGCCCACGGATGGGCAGCGCAACGCCTGCTGTAGACGAGAGACATGCACGCCCCCGGCCGTCTTGTGCTGGTGCTGGGCATGCACCGCAGCGGCACCAGCGCTTTGGCCAGGGGCCTGCGGGTTCTGGGGGTCGCGCTGGGCGACGACCTGTTGCCCGCGCCCCCCTGCAGTCCCAAGGGATTTTTCGAAGACGCCGGACTCTATGTCTTCAACAAGGCCCTGCTGACCCGGCGGAATCTGACTTGGCAGAGCTCGCAAACCCCGGATGCGAAGGTTCTGCACGCTCTGGCCGCGCGCCTGTTCGCGGCCCTGCGCCCGACGGCGGACGAAGCCGACGGGCGGCTGCTGGACAGTCCGCGTCTGGCCCGCTTGGCGACGACTTTGCGGCGCGAAGCGACGGCCATGACGCTTCCGTCCCCGTGCGGAGTCCGGCCGTGAGCAAAATCCCGACCAGAGCGCCCTCCACCCACCCGCTGTCGGGCCGCCTGGCCGCGCCCTCCTTTGTGCTGCCCGGCACGGTGGCCGAAAACATGCATTTTCTCAGCGGCAGGGTGGATGAAACGGCCCTCTGCTTTTTCGAGACCCGGGCCTGCCTGGAATACGGCGAAAAGGACATTCCGCCAGTTCTAACTGGCCTGCCGTTGCGCTGCCACGTCCATCTGCCTGTGGATCTGCCCTGGCCATCCGGCGCGGGCGCTACGGCAAAGGCCGAAGCCGGGGCGGTGGCGGATCTGGCCCTGGCGGTCTGCGCCAAGGCGGCCCGCCTGAGTCCGGGCCTAGCCGTGCTGCACCCGCCCGAAGGTTCTCCGGCCCTCAAGCGTGCCCTGCTGCGCGCCTTCGCCTTCCGCTGGCAGACGCGCAGCCCCGTGCCTCTGCTGCTGGAAAACGTGGAGTCCAGCGATGTGCTGGAATTGGGAAAAAACTTTTTATCCGACCACGGACTGGGGTTCTGTCTGGACGTAGGGCATCTCCTGGGCTACGCTCAGAACCGTCTTCTGGATTCCGGGCTGCCGGAAACGGCGGCCCTGGTTCACTGGAGCGCGCCCGGCAGGCGGGATGAACACCTTCCGTTGACGGAGTTCACTCCGCCGCAACGCCGCGCGGCGGCCGCCATTATGGCCCGGCTGCCGCGCGCGGCCGTACATCTGGCGGAAATTTTTCACTGGCCGGGTGTGGCGGCCTCGCTGCCGGTGCTGGCAGCGCTGGCCCCCACCGCCGACGCACAGACGTAATCCGCCCCTACGGAGCAAGGGAGAAGGAGATGCCATGCCGGCCAATGCCGAATATATCGTCAGTTTCAAGCAATGGCGGCAGAATCTGGACAAGGACGACCGCTGGTGCGTTATGATCAACGCCGACCCGGACGCCCTAGCCTCGGCCATGGCGCTCAAACGGCTCATGCTGCACAAGGTGCACAGCGTGGACATCATGCGCATCAACGAGGTGACCCGGCCGGACAATCTGGCCATGGTCCGTTACCTGCGCATCCCGGCCAAGCCTTGGCAGCCGGAAAAGGCGGGACAGTTCAACCGCTTCGGCATGGTGGACTCCCAGCCGGCACACAGCAAGGCCTTTGCGGGCCTGTCCTATGATCTGATCATCGACCACCACCCGCTGACGGACCTCACGGGCGCGGTAGGCCCCGCGATTTTCTGCGACATCCGGCCCGGCGTCGGGGCCACCAGCACCATGATGACCCGCTTTCTCCAGGCCCTGCGCGTGCGCCCCAGCCCGCGCTTGGCCACAGCCCTGCTCTACGGCATCCGCACGGATACGGCGGTCTTTGAGCGCTCCGGCGGCGAGGACGACCTACGCGCCTACCAGTGGCTTTCCCATCATGCGGATACCGGCTTACTGCGCCGGATCATTCGCAGCGAATATCTGCGCGCCTGGCTGCCGCTCTTTTCGCGCGCCTTCCGCACGCTCACCGATTGCCGGGGCGGCGGCGCCCACGCCACGCTCAACGAGATCAACAGCGCTGATCTGCTGGTGGCCATAGCCGACTTTTTCACCAGAGTGCACGGCCTGAAATGGATTGCGGTCAGCGGCATTGTGGACAAGACCGTGATCGTGATCTTCCGGGGCGACGGGGGACGGGACATCGGCCGTCTGGCCGACGCATGCTTTTACGACGTGGGCACCGCCGGAGGACACCGCAATCTTGGCCGGGCGGAATTCCCGCTTTCCGCCGTGCCCCAGGGCGTCAACCCCGCCGATTTCGTGCAGCAACGCCTGCAGACCCGCAAGCTGCGTCCCAAGCCCCATCCCCCGGAATTAGCCCAGCTCGCCGCCAAAGCCTGACCGCGCTGGAAAATCATGGATTGGAACGCCGCTCTTTACAGCAAAAGCCACGGTTTTGTGGCCGAATACGGCAAAAATCTGCTGGTTTGCGTCCCGGAGGACGCAGACCAGTGTATTCTGGATTTCGGATGTGGCGCCAGCGAGCTGACCGCCGCCCAAGCCGGGAAAGCCGCACAGATGGCCGGCGTGGACCAGTCCGCCGCCATGATCCGAGTGGCGCGCGAAACATATCCTGGTCCGGAATACCATGTTCTGGATGCGGTCGGAATCGCGCCGAACCCTTCTCCCATTTCCCCACTCCGGCGGCATACCGCTAAAAGCTGGAAACAGCGGGCTTCAAGGTCCGGCACATTGAGGACTACGGCCGCCCCACGCCCCTGTCCGGCGGCGAAGCTTGTCTCGTCCTCTGGCTGGAACAGTTTTTCGCCGAGGATCTGGCCGGTTTTGAACACACGGAGCAAACGAGCATCTTTCGCGGTGTGGCGATCGCGTCTCTGGGATGGAGAACGGTGGATCGCCGATTACCGGCGGATCCGGCTGCCGGCCGTCAGAGACTGAACGGCCGGGAATTCACTCCTCCCGGCGGCCACAGACCATGCCCAGGCGGCGGCCGGATTCGGCGTAATGTTCCAGCAGGGTCTGCTGGATATATCGGGCGTCGCGCCCGCGCACGGCGTCGTAAATGACTTTGTGCCGCTGATAGAATTCACGCGGCGAAAAGAGCGTGTCCCAGCACTTGTAATAGAGGAATTTGGAGATGTGCGCGCAGGAATTGCGCGCGATGCCCGCCATCAAACGGTTGCGGCAGGGAGCCAGCAGTGCATCGTGAAAGGCCTCGTCAATCTGGCTCAGCGCGGCCAGACCGGCGGCTTCGCGGCTCTGGCGCTCCATTTCGGCCAGAATTTCCGCCACCCCGGCCAAAGCCTTGTCGTCCCAGCGCTCTAGGGACTGAACAATACAGGCCCCCTCCAGCGTGCCGCCCAGACAGTAGCTGTCCTCAATTTCCTGCACCGTAAGATGGCGGATGAACTTGGCCTTCTGCGGCAGGCCCGTGACCAGGCCCTGTTGCAGCAGGCTTTGCAGGGCGTCACGCACCGGCCCCCGGCTGATGCCGAGGTATTCGGCGATCTCGATTTCGCGGATGGGGTCGCCGGGCGCAAGCGTGCCGTCCAGCAGACGCCCTTTGATGTAGGCAATGGCCTGGGCGCTGTATGTCTTGACCTGAGACAAGGGGGAACTCCTCTTTTTTGTCCCTTGAGGTAGACTCAGGTCACGATAATGTCAATATTCCAGAAATGAATGCGGACGGCCCGGCCCCGGAAGAGGGTGAAGTCCGGAGGCCGGGCCGTCCGTGTATTCAGGCTGTTTCTCCGCTCTCGCCGGGTTCGGCGAAGCGGCGGTTCCAGCCGGTCAGGACCGAGAAGAGCAGCACCGCCAGCAGCGCCCAGGAATAGGGATTGTACAGGGCCGCGCTGATGGGCGGCGCGGCGATGCCGTAGCTCTCGGCCGCGCTGTAGAGCGCACCGTACCAGGCGGCCACAGCGATATGCCAGGGTAGAATGAAGAAGACCGTGCACACCGCGCAGTCCATAAGGTTGGCGCGCCGGGCCGCAGCCAGGCGGAATTTCTCGCCCATGGGCCGCACCAGGCTGGGCCCCACCAGCAGTTCCGCCGGAGCGTTGGCCGAGATGGGGATGGACGCCAGAATGGTCACGCCCACAATGAAGAGCTCGGCCTGGCGCACGGTGGCCGCCACGCTTTTCTGGGCAAATTCCAGAATCTTGCCCATAATGCCGCATTCCACGAGTATCTGGGTCACGGCCAGAATCAGGATGGCGAAGATAATGGCCCCCACCACGCCGTCGATGCCGGACTGAATGATGCCCGTGGAGCCCCCGGCCTTGGCCGGGATGCCGAAGATGTCGCTGGGCTTGAGCGTGCCGATGCAGAAGCCCGCCAGGGCCGCCGTCACATTGCCGTAAATCAGGGCCTCAATGATATGTCTGCCGCAGAGGGCCGCCGTCACGACCACCATCAGGGCCAGCAGCATGAACAGCCCGGAAGGGTTCAGATTGGCATGGATGGCGGGCAGCACGCTCACCTCTCCGCCGCCGCCCAGAAAAAGAAAGGCGGCGCCCGCGATGGCGGATGCGCTTATGGACAGCGGGAAGCGGCTGCGCACCACCTCGCGCATGCTCGCGCCCTGGGTGTAGGCCGAGACGATGGTCGTGTCCGACACTGGGGCAAGGTTGTCCCCGAAGGCCGCGCCGGACAGAATGGCCAGGCCGAGCATGGCCGGGTCCGCCCCCAGAAAATATCCCGCCGGATAGAGCACCGGCGTCAGGGCGATGCAGGTGCCCGTACTGGTTCCCGTACCCAGCGCGAAGAGCATGGCCGCCAGAAAGGCCAGCAGGGTGAAGACAGCGCCCTGCGCCCCGGTGGCCATGCCCAGCCACAGCAGGCCGGTAACCAGCCCGCCGGCGGCCATGAGCTTGCCAAAAACCCCGGCGAACAGCCAGGCAGCGACGATGACAATGCCCGTCTTGTCGCCGATGCCGCGCATGGCGGCCTTGCAGTATTCCGCCTTGTCCCGGGCGAAAAAAAGCCCGATGGTCAAGGCCAGCCAGGCGCAGGCCCAGAAGGGTCTGGCACCGCCGCGCCCGGCCACGGAGAGCCAGATCAAACCGATGACCAGAACGCCCAGGGGCACAAGCCCGCCCAGCATGCCGCCATACATCCGCAATGTTTTTTCCTGCATGATCCTTTTCCTTTTGTTTTTCCCGGCCGGGCCAAAAAACTGCGGGAGATGCGCCGCGCGCCCGGTTCCGCAAGGAGCCGGGCGCGTGGCCGGGGACTATGACGCCTGCCGGAAGGAATCCAGATAGGCATAGAGGGCCGGGGATCCGCCGGTGTGCAAGAAGAGCAGGTTCGCGCCCTTTTTGAAATGGTCCTTGCGCGCCAAGTCTATCAGGCCGGACATGGCCTTGCCCGAATACACCGGGTCCAGCAGAATGCTTTCGGTGCGGGCCAGCAATTTGACCGCCTCCACCATGCCGTCGGTGGGCAGGGAATAGCCGGGGCCCACGTAATCGTCATAGGTCAGTACGGCCTCGCGCGGAATATCCATGGTTACGCCCATATACCCGGCGGTTTTGCACATCAGACTGTACACCGCCTCTTCCTGCACGGGCTTTTTGCGGTTCACGCCGATGCCCGTGACCGGAATGTCCATGTGGCAAGCCAGCAGACCCAGCAGAAAACCCGCATGGGTTCCCGCGCTGCCGCTGGGCACAATAATGTGGTCGAAATTGAGCCCTTGCTCGAACATCTGCTGCATGAGCTCCTGCGCGCACTGCACATAGCCCAGCGCCCCCACGGGATTGGAGGCTCCGCCGGGCACGATGTACGGTTTGCGGCCCCGGGCGCGCAGGGCATCGGCTAGTTTTTCCATTTCGGCCATCATAGGGCTGCCGCCGGGCACCACAGTGATGCTTTTGACGCCCAGGAGTTGATAGAGGAAGTTGTTGCCCGAGGCTTCGGGCCTGTAGCTGCCGGACACGCGCTCTTCCAGCACCAGATGGCAGTCCAGCCCCTCCTTCACCGCCCAGGACAGGGTCAGGCGGCAGTGATTGGACTGCACGGCCCCGCAGGTGATGATGGTATCCGCGCCCTGGGCCAGGGCATCGGCAATGGAAAAGTCCAGTTTGCGGGTTTTGTTGCCGCCGCCCGCGCCGGGCAGCAAGTCATCCCGTTTTATCCAGATATTGACCTTGCCGCCCAAGGCTTTGCTGAAGGCGGGCAGAAATTCCAGCGGCGTGGGCTGCTGCACATAGCCGCGACGGGGAAACCGGGCCAGATTCATATGTTTCTCCTGAACCAGAAGGTGAACACAGTATGCCCTTGCGGAACAGTCCGCTCTCCGTCAAGGGCATCCGAACCGGAGAGCGGCGCGGCTCACGCCGCCGGCTCGGCCAGCCTGCCTCCGGCCTCACACACCACAGTCCGGGCCAGCACATCGGCGGCGTCCAGCAGGGGCACATCCGCCCGCGCGCCAAGCACACCCAGTTCCGTGCAGGCAATGAGCAGGACCTGTGCCCCGCTTTGCCACACCTGCCGGGCAATACCCTCAAAGGTCGCGCGCGTGGCTGTATCCGTGCGGCCCGCCTTGACGGCCTTGATGACGACCAGCAAGCGTGCCTCCCACTCGCCTTCGGCATAGAGGGGGGTAATGCCCAGGGCTTTGCAGGGGCCTTCGTAAAGGCCGATGCGGCGCACAGCGGGTGAAGCCAGAATACCCACCGCGCCGCCCGGCGCATGGCGCGCTGCCTCACGCGCCGCCAGCTCCACCATGTTGAGTACGGGAATGTCCACGGCATGCCGCACTTCGGCGTAATAATGATGGGCCGTATTGCAGGCCATGCAGAGGAAGTCCGCTCCCCAAGCTTCCAGCCGCCGGGCCATGTCCGCCAGGCAGGGACCGGGCGACACGGGAGAGCCTTCCAGCAGGGCCTTGAGACGCGAGGGTACCTTGGGGTTGTTGTCCACAATGCAGCGCACATGATCAGCATCGTCATCAGCCCTGGTGTGGGCGATAATGCGGCGCAGCAAATCCACTGTGGCCTCGGGTCCCATGCCGCCCAGAATGCCTGCGGTTTTTTCCGTGCTCGTCGTCATGGTCAGGCCCGCATGGATTCCCCGCGCGCGGGGTCTATATTATTTTCCAGGCGGGAGACCACAAGCGCGCCTGTGGCGTCGCCCAGCACATTGATGGTGGTGCGCGCCATGTCCATGACGCGGTCAACGCCCGCCACTAGAGCCACAGCTTCCAAGGGGATGCCCACTTGGGAAAAGACCATGGTTATCATGATGAGGGCCGCGCCCGGCACGCCCATGGATCCGATGGAGGCCAGAAGTGCCATGAGTAGCACGGTAAATTGCTTGTCCAGTGGCATGGGGATGCCATAGACCTCAGCGGCGAAAATGGCCGCAATGCCCATATAGATGGCCGCGCCGTCCATATTGATAGTATTGCCCAGCGGAATGGAGAAGGAGGACACGCTGCGCGCAGCGCCGAGCTTCTCCACGCTCAGAAGGTTGGAAGACAGGGCCGCCGCGCTGGAGCAGGTGGTGAAGGCGATGAGCAGGGGCTCGCCCACCCCGCGCAGGAAATGGACGGGCTCAAGCCCGCTGAACTTCACGCAGGGGAAGTACACCAGCAGGATTTGCAGCAGACAAGCCAAGTACATGACTGCCACCAGCTTGATGAGCGGCAGCAGCACGTCCAGGCCGTGGGCAGCCACAGTAAAAGCCATGAGCCCGAACACGCCGATGGGCGCATAGAGCATGACCATTGAAGTGACGCGAATCATCGCTTCAGCCAAGCCGTCAAAGAATGTGGTGACCGCCCTGACCCGTTCACCGCAAATGCTCAGGGCAAAGCCCAGCAAGACGGCGAAAAAGATAATTTGCAGCATATTGCCCTTGCTCAGGGCTTCCATGGGATTAACGGGCACAATATTAAGCAGCACTTGGGAAAGGGCCGGGGGCGTGACGTTCTTGGCCTTGAGGCCGGCGGTGGACAAATCCAGCCCCATGCCCGGATGAAAGATGTTGGCGAGGATCAGGCCGATGATGATGGCCACGGCTGTGGTGGCGAAATAATAGACCAAGGTCTTGCCCGCCACGCGGCCCAGGCGTCCGATGTCACCCGCGCTGGCCGCGCCGGCCACCAAGGTGGCGAAGACCAGAGGGACCACCACCATGCGTACTAAGTTAATGAAGAGCTGCCCCAATGACTTGAACCACGAGGTGTCCAAGCTGACGTGCTGGGCGATGACGCCCGCCAGAATGCCCAAGACCATGCCTATGCCCATCTGTGTGGGCAAACTGATGCTTCTCTTTCCGCTCATGATCATCCCCCTCAATGGACGCCGCGCGCCCTGCTGAAGAAGTTTTGCCGCACCCCGCACGGAAGGCGGCCCCAATGGCGAAACAGCTTTCTCCTTTTAGTGTTAAAAATTAAAAATTAAATGTTAACATATTTGCATGGATGACTTGTATTATTTTACACAAATCTTGTCAATGTGGTGTTGGGGAAGGATGTTTTTTATTTTGAGGGTATTAATAATCGGGTCATGACTAGCTGAGAGCCACGCAAAAGGCTGAAAGCGAGTCATGTGACAGGCAAACACATGCATATCGTTCAGGAATTTCAGAGGTCAAAATCCGGCAAATTGTCCGGCTTTTTGCTCCCCATTTGAATGTCTCGCAAATTGCCGCGGCAACATGCCTGAACCGAAATGCCATTAACCGTTATGTTGCCGCCTTCAGGGAAAAAATTGCCCGCTATTAGGAGGCGGAATCGCCGGTCAGCGGCGAAGCTGGAGTGGATGAAAGCCGCTTCGGGGCGAGGCGGGTCAAGGGTGTCAGAGGCTGTGGCGCTCGCGGCAAAATCATTTTTTTTTTTGGCATGTTCGGGCGCAATGGGCGCGTATATGCCAATCGTGCCGGATTGCCCAAAAGCCACGCTCCAGGGGATAATCCGCGGCCGTGTGGAGCCTGAAGTGTTATCCATCCAGATGGCTGGCGCGGTTATGACGGTCTGGTGGATTCGGGATACCGGAAACATTACGACGCCAGTAAACTGCTTGCGTTGGCGGAACGCCAAAACCGCCAGGCGGTCATTCCTCCGATGCCGGGCAGATTGATTCAGCGGGAGTATGACACTCATGCGTGCAAAGAACGCCATCTGGTTGAGTGCTTCCTTGCCAGGCCTGACTCGTTCCGCAGGGTTGCCACCCGGTACGCTCAGCCTGCCATATCTGCCGATCTGGACACGCCGCTATACCTATGTGCGGCCGCATTCGGATCTCGACAGAAATCCTCCAGCCTCATTCCTGACACAGGGTGAACAACGTATTGACACTCTACACTAGCGACTTATTGCTGCCCGGCTAAGCCGCCAAGCCTGACAAGCTGAGGTTATAAGTATTTTCAGTTTTTCGTCGTCGCGGATTCAGGAGTTCTTCCAAGCAAGCCGTACCGAGATGGTAAGGCACGTCCAAAATTTCCTTTTGTGTTGGGATGTTGTGCAAAGCTACCATAACACAATCCTTGGAAATTTTGGACTTTTTTTATTGACACTTAGCCGGACAGCAATAACCTAGCGACAAGCCCCCCTTGCCACGTCAGCAGCACAACACGCCCCCATACGCTTTTCTTTTGCGCCGCAAGCGCGTATACGGGGAATTTCAGTCATCACAGTGAGGAGCGCGCCATGAAAATCACCGATATATTCGCTGTCCCCGCGCAGGAAAACCGCATCCCCGTGCCCTATGTCATCGCCGAAGCCGGCGTGAATCACGAGGGCAGCATGGACATCGCCCGCCGCCTCATCGACGAAGCCGCCGAGGGCGGGGCCGACGCCATCAAGTTCCAGACCTACAAGGCCGCCACCCTGGCATCCAAGGATTCGCCCGCCTACTGGGATACGCGCAAGGAACCCACCAAAAGCCAGTATGAGCTTTTCAAACGGCATGATTCCTTTTGGAAAAACGAATTTGAAGCCCTGCGAAAGCACTGCGACGCAGCGGGCATCGCCTTTCTGTCCACGCCCTTTGACGTGGAATCCGCGCATTTTCTCAACGATCTCATGGAAGTATTCAAGATCTCCTCGTCCGATATCACCAACAAGCCCTTCATCCGCATTCTCTGCGATTTCAAAAAACCCATTCTGCTGTCCACGGGCGCGGCCCATCTGCATGAAATCGCCGAGGCCGTGGAGTGGATTGAGGAAAAAGGCAATCCGCTGGCCCTGCTGCACTGTGTGCTGAATTATCCCACATCCGACGAACATGCGGCCCTGGGCATGATTCCGGCCCTCAGGCGGCACTTCCCGCGGCACGTCATCGGCTATTCCGACCATACCCTGCCCCAGGACATGCACATCCTTGAAACGGCCACTCTGCTGGGTGCGCGCG
>APFI01000100.1 GCA_000403945.1 Desulfovibrio sp. Dsv1 | reverse complement strand
AAGCCGGCGACTACAAGGGTGCGGCCGTTCTCCAGCATGTTCTTTCCGATGACAGCATCTTTCTGTCGGACGGAGGGCATGATGCCGCATGGTTGCGGAAATCTCCGAGAGCCAGGAGGATGACGGTCTGTATTCCCGCGCGAAAACGGGAAACAGGGCAATTCCTCTTGACAGGACATTGCATAAACGCCGGTATCTCGTTGAAAATGCATTCGGCAAGCTGAAGGACTGGCGTCGTATTGCGACCCGGTACGACCGCTGTGCCCATACCTCTTTCAGCCATCTGCCTTGCTGTTGGTGGTATCTTTCATCTCAATTGATGAGTCCTGAACTAACTGCAGGGGCAAGGCTGTTTGCGGGAAACGCTCTCTGAGCAGTTGTACGATTTCAGCGCTTCTGGCCGTGACAATCTCTTTATCGATCAATATTCTTCTGATTTTCTGGCGAATAGCGATCGCCTTGCAGTTGGATGCTGTCGATCGCGGCGTTCAGCTGCCGCATTTCTTCATCGGTATAGGTCACGGCGACCGCATCGATATTGTCTTCAAGATGCTTCAGACTGCGACTTCCAGGAATGGAAACAATGAACGGCTTCTGTGCCCTGAGCCATGACAGCGCCACCTGCGCCGGGCTGATGCCCTTGCGCGTGGCAACGGATTTGACCAACTCCACTATGTCCATGTTGGCGGCGATATTTTCAGCTTGAAAGCGGGGAACTGTAGAGCGGAAGTCGTTCTGCACGGCGGTTAGCGGCAGCACGGCATGAGCGCGGCGGATATTATCCTTGCCAGCCTCCGACAGCCCCCAATGCAGCACCTTGCCCTCCTTCATAAGCCGTGCGATGGTTTCCGCGACCTCCTCTATCGGCGTGTTTTTGTCCATGCGGTGCTGATAATAGAGGCCGATATGGTCGGTGCGCAGACGGCGTAGCGAACCCTCAACGCTTTGGCGGATGGTCTCCGGCCGGCTGTCAAGCGTCTGTTTGAAATTCTTGAGCTGTATGCCAAACTTGGTGGCAACTTTCACCTTGTCGCGCAGGGGTTTCAGGGCCTCGCCCACGAGTTCTTCATTGATGTACGGGCCATAGCATTCGGCTGTGTCGAAAAAGTTCACGCCCAATTCATAGGCCTTGCGTATGAGCTCTATCATCTCCCCCTTGTCTTTCGGGTCGCCGTAGCCGTGGCTCATGTCCATGCAGCCCAGCCCAATGGCGGATACTTTAAGGTCTTTTCCCAATATTCTCTGTTCCATGTTCTTGTTCATTGCTGTGTTCTCCGGTTGATGGTTAAAAAATATGTCCAAAAGCTCTCGGAGTTATGTGATTTCCCATGCGTTGGCTAACTGGCCCGCTCCGTGCGGAAAGGCCAGAGAGTATTTTGGGCATGTACCGGGACTTGGCAGAATATATAGGCGTGGTCGCCGTGCAATGTTTGCCCGGATGCTTGGGGACTCAGCGGATTATAGGGGGCTTTGGCGGGAATGACTGTGCCTTCTCCGCAGCGAAAGCTCCCTGCTCCTTGATGGCCAATGATTCGGAAACTGCTTCATCCGCCATTGCGACCGTAGCCGTGACAAGTCCCGCCGCAAGCAAAAGCCCGGCAAAAAGTTTTTTTGACTTCATCGTCACATCTCTTTAATCTTTCTTTGTCAATTGTTGTTCCCAGAAACGGACGGCGAGTTCCATCCAGCCTTCCGCATCGGTTCCCGTACCGACGCCGAAACCGTGCCCGGCGTGCCGGTACAGATGAAATTCGGTATCCACGCCTGCCGCGTTCAGCGCCGCAATCCTGCGCTCCATCACACGCGGGGAGGCTATGGGGTCATCCTGACTGACCATGGCAAAGGTCGGGGGATCGTTCTTCGTGTAGCGTTCGTGCCCGGTGTAGCCCATGACCACAGTTGCCGGGCGCGGGATGTATTTGCCGCCAAAGGCCGCCGCGCCGTATGAGCCAAGGTCGGCAGCCATACGTGCGCCTGCCGAGCCACCCCACAGGGAATAGCCCTGCGTGGATACTTCCAGCTCTTCCGCATGGCGGAAAATCCAGGAAAGCGCGGCGCCCATGTCTTCATACGCCACCGTCGGCCCGCCGGTACGGTAGTGCAGGACAAAGGCGTTGTACCCCTTGCGGCTCAACACCTCCGCCAGCGGAAAGCCTTCATGCAGGGAACCGACATAACTAAAGCCCCCGCCCGGAAAAATCAGAGCAAAGGGGGCGCCTGGTTTGCCCCTGTAATAAAACAGGCCGGTTCGTTCCTGCTTTTCCCGCTCCGCATGAAAAGGGTAAAACACGGTCTTGCCAGTCATGGCGTCGTCTATCATGCGGTTCAGGGCGGCCGTCACAATGTCGGGCCGCACGTGGCTGTGCCAGGGCATGAGCCGCCCGACTTCACTCAGGGGCAAACGGCTGTGCGCGTCCTGTGACCTCGGAACCAGATGCGCTCCAAAACCGGCAAAAGCGGGATGATTCACCATGTCGGCAATGGTATCCGATTCTGTAAGCCGGGCGGGTTTGTCCATGCCATCCTCCATACAAGACGCGGCCGAGGCGGAGAAAATCGTTGTTCCAACCAGTAAAAAGAAGAAGCAGGGAGACCTCATCATGCAGAAAATGAGAGAAGGAAAGATCACTGCACTTTCAGAGGTGAAAGGCGCTCTTCTGTCTGTACTCATGTTTTATTTAGGGGCTGTCTTGGCTAAGACTAGAAGTCATTTCATAATTTCAGAAAAAGTCATGAAAATCGTGCAATCGAATTTCATGAACAAATACCAGGGATTAACAGATGAACAATGGGCAATTTTGGAACCTTTCCCTGCAAGTGAGGCTTCCTCCGTGCGGGGAAGGCATATCCTGTTCATGATGACCGCCCTGTACCGAACGGCATCTTGTGGCTATTGTGCACTGGTGCCGCCTGGGCTGACTTGCCGGAGAGATTCCCGTCTTCATCAACCTGCTGTCGCCGATTCGGCAAGTGGGGCAAAACGGGCGTATTCCGAAAAATCCCCGAGGCACTCGCCCGTGACCCTGAAGAGCGTGGGGCGCATTCACCGGCAAACTTTCGTGGACACCTGCTCCAGATGGGCCGCTGGCAAGTTGTACACGACCAAAACGCCCATCACCGGTGCTGGCCTTTTGAACGGCCGGGTTTTGCCCTTCTTCTCCTCACGGGAAATGGGTCTTATCCGAATCCTGACGGGCAGGGGCGCGGAATATTGCGGAAAGCTTGAACAGCACGATTATGAACTCTATCCTGACGTGAACGGCACAGGGCACATCAAGACCAAGGCACGGCATCCGCAGGCCAATGATATCTGCGAACGTTTCCATAAAAACGGTGCTGCACGAGTTTTATCAGATTGCTTGCCGGCGCAAGCTGTATCACTCTCCTGGAGGAGCTGCAGATCGATCTGGACGTCCTGGATGGACGCTGCAACTCGGAAAGAACGCATCAAGGAAAAATGTGCCGCTGCAGAACGCCCATGCAGGCACTCCTTGACGGAAAGAGGCCCGGGATGAAAAAGGCCGGACAACTGAACTGACCGGACAGGAATATCCGTCAAAACGAAAAACACTGTCAGATCAAGTCTGAACCAGTACACATGAGGCAGATAACCGCCGCAGCCCTGCTTTTTTTAAGCGTAATCACGGGATTTTTAGCCTTTCATGCATGGATCGCGGATCCCGAATCTTTTCGGATAACATATCCGCCTCAATAATTTCTTAACAACTTTTTTGTAAAAGCAGTCCATGCCAACCTGTTTTCGTTTTGGTTGAAAGCAGGCGTCTCGGCGTCATTATTTGTTTTTTACGTTATTCCGGAGGCTTTTATGAAAAGGTTTTTTTCCATCCTGGCTACGGCAGCCCTTCTTTCCTCATTCGCTCTTACCCCCGCTTTTGCCATGGACGCCGGCAAGGACGGTGACATGCAAAAAAACAGCGGGATGCAATCCGGCGACATGAAAAAAGACGACATGAAATCCGGCGACATGGACAAAGAATCTATGATGCAGAATGACGGGATGAAAAAAGATGGCAATATGGGCAAGGGCGGCATGAAAAAAGACAGCGACATGATGAAGAAAGACGACGACATGGGCAAAATGTAGCTAACGGGTGTTGGGGGGCAAAGCGGCGGATTCTCCCTTTGCCCCTTGCCCCACAGCAGATGCGGGCTTTTTCTTCTGCTGTCCGGGGCGTCATCTTCTTCATTATCCCCCCGCTATCCACCGCTTGCACTGTCGTATGTTCAACAATCAAGATCAGGTCCATATATGTATGAAATACTTATCGTTGAAGATGAAGTGAACATTGCCGAAACCGTCAAGGAATACCTTGAACGTGACGGTCATGCGGTCCGGCATGTCACGACTGTTGCCGATGCCCTTAGTGCTGTAAGTGCCCAAACGGACCTGGTCATTCTGGACCTCATGTTGCCCGACGGACAGGGAGAGGATGTCTGCGAACGGGTTGTCAGTCTTTATAACACTCCAGTCATTATGCTGACCTCAAAACGGAGCGAGCAGTCGAGAATAAGCGGCTTTGCCTACGGCGCGGACGATTATTTGACCAAGCCGTTCAGTCCCAGAGAACTGGTGATGCGGGTCAGGTCTGTCCTCAAACGCGCTCGCCCCCGAGACAACACCATCCGTCTGGATGAGGGTATTGTGCTGCACCTGGACCGGAAAAGTGTCACCAAAAACGGGGAGGAAACCAGGCTTACGCCAAACGAATATTCCATTCTGCTGTGTCTTGTGAACAACTGTAACGCGGTGGTCAGCCGCGACAAGTTGGTGGAATATATTAATTCTCCCGATGCCCTTGACAGGACTGTGGATGTGCACATCCGACACCTTAGACAGAAACTTGAGGATAACCCCAAAAATCCGCAAGTGATTAAAACTGTTCATGGTCACGGCTATATGCTGGGGGTGAAGCGCCATGCGTAAGAAATGGCCCTTTACCCGGCTGTTCGCGGTGTCTTTCGCTGTCATCACGATCGTCACTGTGACCGTATTCATCTTTTTTGGTCTGCGCATCATAGGCAGGTTTTTTTCGTACTATGTGGACAAGGTGCATGAAGAAACCCAGCATATGCTGGTTATGCAGGCGGCAAGCCACTACAAGATGTTCAGCACATGGAACGGGTACGACGGAACGGAAACCGGAGCTATCGCCAAATTGTCCGGCGACTATTTTACCATTACCGACAACCAGGGCAATACAGTCTATACCAGCGAGAAAGGTGTCGAGCGGTGCTGTGCCAACCCCAATCATGTCTATGCGAATGTGAAATATCCGATACTGGTGGACGGAAAACGTGCTGGCGAATTGAGCGCCGGCTATTTCACCAACCATATCACATCACCGGAGGCGGACGCCTTTCGCGCCAGCGGCGTTTCTCTCGTCGTTATTGCCATTATCTGCATAAGCCTTTGCGGCGCTTTGGTGTCCATCCTGTTTTTTTACAGGCTTTCCAGGCCGGTACGCGATATAGCGACCACAGCCAAGGAAATATCCAAAGGTCACTTGCAAAGCAGGGTCGTCATTCAAAGCAGCGTGGCGGAAATGCACGAAATTGCCGACTCCATCAATACGCTTGGAACATCACTGTTGAATCAGGAAAAATTCCGGCAACAGCTGATTGTCGATCTTTCTCACGAACTGCGCACTCCTTTGCAAATCCTTCTCAACCAGATCGAAGCCATCCTGGACGGCATCCACAAGGCGGATGTCCCCCGCCTTGAAGCCATGCACGCGGAAATCACCCGTACCAGCGAGCTGTTGAATGAGCTTGAGGACCGCCTTATCTACGAAAATGACGCCTTTGAATTGAACATCGCATCCACGGACATTTCTGAAGTCGCCAGAAGGGTGGCCCTGGGGCATGAAGGCGGCTTTGCGCAAAAAGGGTTGGCATTCACCTGCGAGATTGAACCGGAAATCGTCATTCCCGCTGATTCGAACCGTTTTGCCCAGGTGCTTATCAACCTGCTTTCCAATTCCTTGAAGTACACGGCTGAAGGGCGTGTATCCCTTTCTTTGCAAAAGACGGGGAATACGGTGGAACTACTCGTTGCCGACAGCGGCGAGGGCATAGCCCCGGACATTGTTGAAAATATCAACAAGCGTTCGGCACATGCGTTTAAGGCCATAAACAGCAAAGGCGTGGGCCTGTATATCGCAAAGCTCATCATCGACAAACATGGGTGGCAACTCCAAATAGACAGCGCAAACAACACCGGGACGCAGGTACGAATTATTATGTAAAGCGAAATTCCAAGGCTTTTGACGGAGTGATTTATGGAAACCATTACAATATATTTTGTTGCAAGCGTTTTCGTGGCTGGGCTGTTGTCTTTTTTCTCCCCCTGTGTGTTGCCCCTGCTGCCCGTTTATCTCGGCTATTTGTCCGGTAGCTCCATGCCGCTGGACAAGTCGGGAAAAACCAGCTTCAGCAAAGCGCTGGCCTTCACTTCCGGGTTATCCGCATCTTTTTTTCTCCTTGGTTTCGGCGCGGGCGCTTTGGGATATTTCATCAACAGCCATGCGTTCTTTCTGGTTTGCGGGGCCATCATCGTGCTTTTTGGCGTCCATCAGACCGGGCTGATTTCTCTCCCCTTTCTCAATAGAGACAAAAGGCTGTCCGTGCGCTTTGATCCTCGAAAAGGGCTTGGTGGAGCGTTTCTACTGGGTTTCCTCTTTTCATTTGGCTGGACGCCCTGCGTTGGCCCCGTGCTTGGCGCGGTGCTCGGCATAAGTTCACAGCAGGACAGCGCGCTCACCGGGGGCTGGCTCCTGCTGGTATATTCTCTGGGGTTAAGCCTGCCCTTTTGGATTCTTGCCATGGGGTCACATCATCTTTTGGGAAGAGTCAGGAGTATATATCCCCATTTCGGCAAAATCCGCGTTGCGGGCGGCGTCCTTATCATGCTTATGGGCTTCTGGATGCTCCACAACCAGATCAACCTGCTGCGGGCGGAAAGCGAAATGCCGCCCCCGGAAGCTTCGCAATCTTCAACGAGCATCCCGCTTCATGAACGGATCCTGCCGGGATTGGACCGAGAAGCAATGAGTCTTGCGCAGTTGCAAGGCAAAGCAGCGTATATCAAGTTTTGGACAACGCGGTGTCCGCTCTGTTTGGCTGGCCTTGAAGACTTTGCGGCCCTGGCTGGGCAGAGCGCCTCGTCACCGGACATTGCCGTAATCTCCATCGTAACGCCCGGCCTGAACGGAGAGATGCCCAAAGAGGACTTCATCGCTTGGGCCAGAACGCAACGCCTTTCTTTTCCAATCTATTTTGACGAATCCGGCGTTGTGACCAGAGAATTTGGTATTCGCGCCTATCCCACGGCAGTTTATTTGTCCGGGAATGGCGATATGGCGAAAAGGGTGGTGGGTGATGAGTCAAATGCGCAGATCCTGGGAGGACTTTCTTCCCTTAAAGGCAATTGAGGTGTATCATGAAAAAATCGACAATATTCTTTCTGCTTTCGGCCCTTTTTCTGACGGCGACGCTGGCGCTGGCGGCAGGCCTTTCACCTTCCGGCAATAAAAAAGCCGATAGCGGGGCAAGGAACATGGGGACAAAAATGACAAACACCACAACCGGTCTGCGCGACATCTATTTTGCCGGAGGCTGTTTCTGGGGAGTCGAAGAATACTTTTCAAGAATCCCCGGAGTGCATGACGTCACTTCAGGCTATGCCAACGGCGCAACGGATAACCCCACCTATAGGGAAGTTTGTTCTGGGAAAACAGGTCACGCCGAAACCGTACATATTCGCTATGCCCCGAACATTGTCAGCCTCAAAACACTTGCGGAACAATTTTTCAAAATCATCAACCCGATCAGCCTCAATCGCCAGGGTAATGATACAGGGAGCCAATATCGCACGGGCATGTACTATGTGACCGAGACTGACCGGAACACTCTCGCTTCTGTCATGGGGGAGGTACGGAAAAAGTACGACAAGCCATTGGCCGTGGAATTGCTGCCGCTGCAAAAATACTTCCTTGCCGAAGAGTATCACCAAGACTACCTGAAAAAGAATCCAGGCGGCTACTGCCACATCAACCTTGACAGCCTCAAGGATACTCAAACTGAAAAAATCGGCCTGATAGACGCGAGCAAATACTCCAAGCCTTCTGATGCGGAATTGAGAAAAATTCTTAGTCCTGAGGAATATAACGTTACCCAGAAGGCGGGTACGGAGCGGGCTTTTTCCGGGAAGCTCTGGGATCACAAAGAACCGGGTATTTATGTGGATGTGGTGACCGGAGAACCGTTATTTTCTTCCGCCGACAAATTTGACTCCGGCTGCGGCTGGCCTAGTTTCACCAAGCCGGTAGAACCGGCTGTGATTACTGAACACCGGGACAACAGCTATGGCATGAAGCGGATCGAGGTGCGCAGCCGTGTGGGCGACTCTCACCTGGGGCACGTCTTTGATGACGGCCCAAAAGACAAGGGAGGTCTTCGTTATTGCATCAATAGCGTTGCTATACGCTTTGTTCCTTATGAAGAGATGGATAAACAAGGCTATAGTAATTTAAAGTTTCTTATACAATAAATGCCGTGTTCCACAAACGAGGACGCCAATAAAAAACTGAAATTCCCCAAGAAGGGGAGGTGTACATGGAATGAAAATTAGACATGTTGTCCTGTAGCAGCCACGTACATGGCAAAGCTGTTTCTGACTAAGAAGAAGGCCAAAAGCAGGAAAGTTGCGGCGATGATGAAGATACCGTTGATACCAAACATGTCGAACGTCAGTCCGCCCACAGCGGCGGCAAGGCCGATGGAGAACTGGATGGCCGCCACGGACAGTCCTCCCGCCAGTTCCGCCTTGTCCGCCAGCGTGCGGGCGATCCAGGTGGACCATCCGACGGGTATGAAGCCGAAGATGAATCCCCAGGTGATGGTCAGAACCACACCGCCGAGAGTTCCATCGTTCAGAAACAGGCAGATAGCCGCCACGGCGAGAGCAAGCGGGATGATGTGCATGGTTGGTCGGAAGAATCTTCCAAGAATAGTTCCGGCAAGAAATGTGCCCGCGCAATTGGCGATGCCGAATACCAGCAGCGTGGCGGAAAGCATTCCGGCAGGCAGCGCGAGGTCATGTTCCAGAAAGGGACGGAGATACGTGAAAAAAACGTGATAGCCGCCATAGCTGAAAATAGTCCCCCCTATTCCCGCCAGCACCCAGTATTGTCGTATCAGTGCAAACATATTCCTAAAACTGTTTACGCCCTGCGCGGGTAGCGACGGCAGCGTCAGAAACTGCCAGACAAAGGCTATGGCCCCCATGCCTCCCCCCAGGAAAAAGACGCTTCGCCACCCAATGAGCTGGCCGAGATAGCTGGCAAGCGGCAGGGAAAGGATGGTTGCCACAGACACCCCGGCATAGACGATGCTGAGGGCGCGCGGTACATCTTTGGTGGGCACAAGCTGCAACGTGACAGCCGACGCCATGGACCAGAATCCGCCCACGCAGATGCCCAGAATGCCACGTCCCATCAGCAAAACGGCATAGTTGTCAGCCACGGCGACAAGCAGGTTTGAAAGAATCAGCAGCAGCGAGAAGGCCAGCAGAATGCCCCTTCGATCTATGCCTCTGGTCAGCGGCGACAGAAGAAGGCTGGTCAGCACGGCAAAAATGCCGACGGCGGTTACGGTTTGCCCGGCCATGCCTTCCGTGATGCTCAGCTCGCGAGCCATGGGCGTCAGCAGGCTGACGGGTATGAACTCCGCCGCAATGAGGCTCGTCACTCCCATGAACAAAGAAAATACTGCCGACCAGCGGGCCGGGTCGGTTTGAAATTTCATCATCCCATCTATCTCCATTCCTTATTGTTTGTGAGACGGTATCACGAAGAAAGGCGACAAACCTTTGCCGAAAGCCTTGGCTTGAAAAATTGCCGCTCCTTCCGGCCCCGCCGTGTTGCTGGTGACGGCGTAACATTCCTTCCCCCCGGGGCGAATGGCCAGACTGGTCGAAAGCAGGTTCTTTCCCAGTTTCCGCCCCGGCAACACGATCTGTCCGATGGGAATGCCATTACTTCGGAATACGCCCGTTTTGCCCCACTTGCCGAATCGGCGACAGCAGGTTGACGAGGACGGG
>APFI01000099.1 GCA_000403945.1 Desulfovibrio sp. Dsv1 | reverse complement strand
ATTCCAGTTAGGGTGCGCCTTATATCCCCGCCCTGAAGGGCGAGGCTTTACGGCGCGGCGGGCAATCAACCCCCGCGCGCCGGAAAGGGAGCGGATGACGCGCACAATCTGGGGATACCAGCCCGTGCCGGGCGGTCCGGTTCATTGGGCGGACCCTGGCTTTTCGTGGAATCCTGGCTATGTGACCTGGGGGCTGGATCACGATCTGGCCCAAAAGCTGGACGATCTCAAGAGCCCGGCCCTGTATGCCCAGGTGGTGGAAGCCCTGAACAGCGCGTCCGCCCGGCATGCGGCCTTCGGCGTCTGGATCACCGGCGTGCTGGAGCGCGGGCGGGCCAGGGGCGATGCCGCTGTGCTTGGCATCGTGCGGCCGGAAGTGGTGGAAGCGGCCAGGGCGCGCGGTCTGAACCCGGCCCGGTTGGCCGTGATGACCGATGACCGCGTCAGGCATGCGGACAGAGAGGCGCATCAAAACAAGGGAACAGCCCTATCCACAAAACAGTACAGGGATTTGGCGGCGGGCTTTGCCCAGCCGGAGGCCATCTACTGGGACGCGCGACATAACAATGCGCTTTATGTTTTGCCGGACCCGGACCCGGACTGGTGCGTGCTGTTGCCGCTTTACATGCCAAGCAGAAGTAAAAGTGCCGCCAAAAAGCTGGGGCGCTTTGACGGAACGGCCACAGCCTACAGGGCGCGGCGATCTGATTTGCTGGGTCGGAGAATGGAGCAGATCAAAATGAAGAAATGAAGGAATGCGTGGGAGGACTTGAACTCTCCTGCATCCGCGGTATTGACCCCGGCCGCGCTCCTATCTCGGTTCTCCGCATTCCTTGTGGAAAATATGCCATCACAAACAAGGAAAATCAATGCCCACAATCCGCATAGAAATTGAGGACATCGCCCTGCGCGATTCCCTGCGGCGGCTTATGGCCGGGCTGCGCGACCTTGCGCCGGTCATGCGCCAATTGTCCGAGATTATGGTCGCCGCATCGCAGCGGGCTTTTGAAAGGCGGGCTGACCCGTCAACGGGAGCGGGCTGGAAGCCGTTATCCGCCTCGCGCCAGCGCCAAAGGGAAAAGAAAGGCCGCTCGGCCATGAACATCCTGCAGGATTCCGGTTTGCTGGTCGGCAGCATCGCCCGGCCGGGGCGGTACTCCATCCGCAAGGCGGGGCCGTTCGAGGCCATTGTGGGCACCAGTGTGCCCTATGCCGCCGCGCATCAGTTCGGAGCGGTCATCCGGCGCGAGGCCGCGCCCATGCGCGTGCGCCTGCGTACATACAAGGGGAAAAATCTCTTTGCCGCCAAAAGGCACAAGCGGGTCCGCGTGGTGGATACCATACGCAAGGCGTACACCATACATATCCCGGCCCGGCCTTTTCTTGGCGTCGGCGAAGCGGACCTTGAAAAAATGCGCCGAACCGTGACGGCCTTTTTAAGCGGCGTTCCCAGCCGCGCATGAGCCGTGGTCCGGAAAATAGTTTTGCGAAAAATCTAACGCCCCTCTAACGGCCTTCACGCGCCTGTGAAATTGTTCCGAGGCGCGGATAAGATGAAGCGCTGAACCACCGCCCCCTTTTTTGCGCCCCGCACGTCCGTATAACGGACGCATGGAAACGCGGACGATCCTCACATCACTTTCCTCCGACCCCGTCGCGGCATGCGGTCCCGACTCCGCCGTATGCCGCGACGGCACCTCCTGCGACCTGGGCGGCGGTGAAACGCCGCCCGGCCGTGTGCAGTTGTTCCCCTGTGGCGTGTTTGCCGCCACGGACGGCAGGCCCGGCACCCTGGAAGGGGTCAGCGCGGCCTCCTGGCGTTGCGCTGCCGAGGATGCCGCTGCCCTGATCGGCTTATGGCGAAGAAGAAAAAGCCGCACGGTCATTGATTACGAGCATCAGACCCTGAACGCGGAAAAAAACGGCCAGCCCGCGCCGGCCGCCGGCTGGATCGTCAATCTTGCCTGGGAAGAGGGGCGCGGCCTGTTCGCGGATGTGGAATGGACGGCGCGGGCGCGAGAATACATACGTGCCGGCGAATACCGTTACATTTCCCCGACCTTCACCTTTGACCGCAAAAGCGGCGTTGTGACGCGCCTTGTGAGCGCTGGTCTGACCAATCATCCCGGCCTGGACGGCATGGAGCCGGCGCGGGCGCGGGAAAAAAACGAGGAGAACCTCCCCATGAAAAAGGAAACGCTGGACGCCCTGCGCGCCTTTTTGAGCTTGCCGGAAACCGCGGACGAGGCCGCCGTGCTGACGGCGCTCAAGGCGCAACCCGAAGGCAAGAGCCTGCAGGATCTGCTGGCGGCCAAGGACACGGAAATTGCCGCCCTGAAGAGTGCTGACCCGGACCCGGAGAAGTTTGTTCCCGCCGCGTTGCTGGCGGCGGAACGAGAAAAAACGGCCAGCCTGTCCGCCCGCGTGGCCGACCTTGAGAAAAACGGCGAAGCCGCCGGTCTGGAAGCCGCAATCCAGGCCGCGCTCAACGACGGGCGTCTGCCCAAGTCCTGCGAGGCCTGGGCCAGGAATACAGCCAAAACTCATCCCGACAACCTGCGCGCCTACATCAAAAGCGCTGTGCCCATGGCTGCCCTCAAGGGTTTGCAGACCGGACAGGCCGCCCCCAAAGAAGAACATGCCGCCCTGACGGAC
>APFI01000098.1 GCA_000403945.1 Desulfovibrio sp. Dsv1 | reverse complement strand
ATCCAGGCCGCGCTCAACGACGGGCGTCTGCCCAAGTCCTGCGAGGCCTGGGCCAGGAATACGGCCAAAACTCATCCCGACAACCTGCGCGCCTACATCAAAAGCGCCGTGCCCATGGCGGCCCTCAAGGGCATGCAGACAGGACAGGGCACCCCCAAAGAAGAGCATGCCGCCCTGACGGATGAGGAGCGCTACGCCTGCGCCCAGACTGGCGTCAGCGAAAATGATTTTCTGGAGCAGAAAAAGAAGGAGTCCGAATAATGGCCGTCATCACCGCACCGCTGCTTTCCGCCCTGAAAACCACTTACAGCCGCGTCTTTGAGGAGGCCAAGTCCAAAGCGCCCACGCAATGGGCGCGTGTGGCGACCCTGGTGCCGTCCGGCAACGCCTCCAATACCTACGGCTGGCTGGGGCAGTTTCCAAAACTCCAGGAATGGGTGGGAGCGCGCGTATACAAGGACATCAAGGAACACGGCTATACCGTGGTCAACAAGAAATACGAAGCCTCGGTCAAAATTCCGCGCACGGCCTTTGAGGATGACAGTCTTGGCGTATACACCCCGCTTTTTGCCGAAATGGGGTACGCGGCGGCCACGCATCCGGATGAAATCGTCTTTGGCCTGCTCAAGGACGGCACCGCCAACGACTGTTATGACGGCAAGAAATTCTTTGCCGTCGATCATCCGGTCTATCCCAATGTGGACGGCACGGGTAGTGCGGTCAGCGCCTCCAACCTGATCGCTCAGGGCAGTGATCCTTCGCCCGCCTGGTATCTGCTGGACGTCTCTCGGCCCCTGAAGCCGTTCATCTTCCAGCAGCGCACCTTGCCGGAACTGGAAGCCATCACCAGCACCGTCAACGATACGGTATTCAACAACGACGAGTATCCTTTCGGCATCCGCTACCGCTGCAACGGCGGCTATGGTTTTTGGCAGCAGGCGGTTTGCTGCACCGAGGCGCTTAACGTCGCCAGCTTTGAAAAGGCCCTGACCCTCATGCAGTCGCATCTGGCTGACGGCGGGCGTCCGCTGGGCCTGGGCATGGGCGGTGCAGCCGGCACACTGCTGGTAGTGCCCCCGGTGCATCAGGCGGCGGCCCGCAAGGTCATTGAGGCCGAGCGCGACGACGCCGGAGCCTCCAATATCTGGTACAAGGCCGCCACCATCGTGGTTTCGTCCTGGCTTGTGTAGGAGAGACAATGGGTTACGCCACGGTTGAAGAACTCACGGCCCTGTTCGGCGGGCGGGAAATGGCCCTCTTGTCCACTCACGGAGACAGCGAAGAACTGGACGCCGAGGCCCTGGAAAGAGCCATCGGCTATGCCTGCTCCGAAGTGGACAGCTATCTGGCCTCCCGTTACGCCGTGCCCCTGGCGGAGCCCGTGCCGCATGTGGTCATGATGGCCGTGGGCGACATCGTGCGCTACCGCCTGACCAGCGGCGATCTGACGGAAAAGGACCCCATACTGGCGCGTTACAAATCAACCGTGGCGTGGCTGCATGACGTGGCTTCGGGCGCGGCGTCCCTGCCCTGTGCGGGGGCAGCGCCGGAAACCGCGTCCGGCGGCGTGGACATTGACTGCGGGCGCAAGGATTGGGGGTGCTGGTAATGCCGGGCCTGACGCAAACCAGAGACGCCGCTGTGGCGCTCCTCAAGGCGGCGTTGCCCGACATGCGCGTGGAGGGCATTGCCGGAGCGACTGACGCGACCTCAATCCTGCGTGAACCCATCGGCGCGGGCGCCATCTTTGTCATGGCTCTTTCCTCGGTCAATGTCGCGTCCGAGGATTCTTTGGATTTTGACCTTCAGGGCAGCCTTGCCGCCCTGATAGTGGTTCACGGCCGCAAAAACAAGACCGCGCGCGAGTCTGACGGGCTGGCTCTCGCCGAAAAGGTCGCCCTGGCGCTGCACGGCAACAGCTTTGGCCTGACGGGCGTAAGCCCCGCGCGTTGTACGGGCCTTGCCCCCGTGGAAGATGACGACATGGACGCGCGCGGCGTGTGGGCCTGGGGCGTCACCTGGGAGCAGCGCATCATCATGGGGGTCGCATGACCCTTCACGAGGTGCTGAAAGCCGCCGCTCTGGAGGTCGCCGGGGCCCTGGCCCTGCCCCTGGGCTGGGAGGGCGAAACCTTTGCGCCCCCGGCCGGGCCGCATCTGCGGGGCCGCATTGTTTACGAGGAGGAGCGGGCCGCGGCCTGCGGCGCGCATGCCCCCACCCGCATTGACGGCAGCCTGGAAATCACCGCCGTGACCCTGGCCGGAGCGGGTGACAGCGACGCCGTGGCCCTGGCACGGCAGGTTGCCGCCCTCTTCCCGCGCGGCCGCGGCGTGGATTGCGACAGCGCGGAAGGATGCGGGGAGGCTGTCTTTGCGGCGCCCCAGGCGCTTGCCATCCGGCCGGACGGCGCGCGCGTCCATGTGACGGCCCGCATGCCCTTTTGCGCCATGCTTTTCCCGAATAACCCATAAAGGAGCCTGATCATGGGCAGAATAGCCAACGCGGCAAGGCACGGCCTTGCCTATGTCCAGGAGGAGACGCACGGTGTCACGCCGGTCAGCCCGGCCATGAAAAGCCTGCGCCACACATCATGCAACCTCAATCTTTCCCGCGATTCCTTCGCCAGCGAGGAAAAGCGGTCCGACCGCCAGATCAGCGACGTGCGCACCGGCACGGACAAGGTGGCCGGCTCCATCGGCCTGGAACTGTCTTTCGGGGAGTTCGACGAGCTGCTGGAAGGATGCCTGGCCGGCACATGGACAAATGACGTCCTCAGGTGCGGCGTTGAGGAGCGCTCATACACCATTGAGCGCCGCTTCGGCGATATCGGCCAGTATGTGCGCTACCGGGGATGCTTTTTAAACAAGCTGTCGCTCTCCATCAAGCCCAACGCCATGCTTACCGGCTCCTTTGACGTTATCGGGCTGTCCGGCGAGGTGGCCGCCGCGCCCCTGGCCGCAAGCCCCGCGCCCTCCCTGACCGGCCGCCAGTTTGATTCCTACACCGGCGCGCTGAAAGAGGGTGGGCAGACCATTGCCGTGGTCACGGGCATCGAATTGTCCCTGGACAACGGCATCCAGCCGCAATTTGTCCTCTTCCGGCGCGACGCGCCCCTTGTGAGCTGGGGCCGCTCCACGGTAACGGGCACCATGACCGCCTTTTTCCAGAGCGCGGCGCTCATCGGCAAATTCCTCGACGAAACGCCCACCAATCTGGAGTTTTCGTTGATCAGCCCGGACGGCGACGCCTATGACATTGTGTTGCCCAATGTCCGCTACACCGGCGCGGACCTGCCCATGGACGCGGACGGCCCCATCTCCATCAGCATGCCGTTTTCGGCCGTGCTGGACAAGACATCGGGCACCAACATGATCATACGGCGCAAGCCCGTGGCCGTGCCCGACACGACGCCTCCCGCGCTGCTGTCCTCAGGTCCGGCCAACGGCGCCACGAATGTCAGTGTGAATACGCGCATTGTCCTGACCCTTGACGAGCCCGTCAGGGCGGGCACGGGCAATATCACCGTCAGCGACGGCGCTGGCGATACGCGTGTCATTGCCATTGCCGACGCCGGGATCGGCGGGGGCACCGTCACCGCGACACTGGACGCGCCGCTTGCCGCCGCCACGGCCTACCATGTGCTGGTTGATTCCACGGCCATCACCGACATGGCCGGCAACCCCTGGCCCGGCATCAGTGACCGGACCACCCTGACCTTCACCACCGCAGCCTAAGGGAGCCTTGCATGTCCGACAAGAAATCTGCCGTCATCGACCTCGCCAGCCTGGATACCGCCGCCCTCTGCGAACAGGGGGCCGAGCTGGAACTGACCGGCCCGGGCACGGGCGAGCCTCTGGGCGTCTATCTGACCCTGGCCGGCATGGATTCCAAAGTGTGGCGCAGGGCCGCCAACGCCCTGGCCGAAAAGCGCACCCGCCAGCGCCACAGGGTAACAGCCGACGAGGTCAGGACCGGCACCATTGAGATACTGGCCCGCTGCACCCTGGGCTGGCGCCATGTGGTTGTGGACGGGCAGGAGTTGCCCTGCAACGTTGAAAACGCCCGTGAGCTGTACAGCCGCTTCCCCTGGATCTGCGAGCAGGCCGACGCGTTCTGCTCGGACCGGGGCTCGTTCCTGGGGGAATGACCGACGCCCTGGCCGCCGCCGTCACCGCCCAGGCGGCGCGCGGTCAGGGCGACATGCTGGCCCATGCCGAACAGTACGCGGCCCAGACCGGGCTGGACCCGGACGAGGCGCTGGCACTGTTCGGCCTTGAAACCCCGGAAATACCCGAGGGGTTCGAGCTTGTCTGGGCGTGGTTCTGGGAGCTGGCATCCGGGCGCGGCCATACGGGCCTTGCCTGGCTGCCCCTCTCCTGGGCAGAGATGGACGCCTGGGCGCGCATGTCCGGCATTGACATGCAGCCCTGGCTGGCCGGGATGTTCCGGGCCATGGACCGGGCCTGGCTGGCTGAAGCGGCCAGACAACAGAAAAGGGGCAAGTGACAGTGGCATCCACGAATCTATCCATACGGCTTGCCGTTGAGGGCACACAGGAAGCCGCGACAGATCTTGCGGTGGTGGATGCCCGGCTGAACATGGTAGGCGCGTCCGCCAACAGGGGCGCGGCCGCTCTTGTCAGGTTCAGCGGGGCCACCAGCCTGGCCCATGCCCGGAAGCTGAAAAGCGCGTTCCAGGACACGGGCATAGCCGTCAATGCCGCCTCGTCGCAGGTGGAAAGGCTTGTGGCCCGCATGCAGAACGTATCGCGGGAGCGGGCTTTCCGGCAGCTGGCCTCGGACGCCAATCTCTCCGCCATGCAGGTGGCGCGGCTGCGCGCGAGCATGGGCGATATGCGCGGGGCCGTGTCCTCCCTGGGGCAGGGTATCGCCTCCTCAAGAGTCGCTATCCTGGCCTGGGGCGCGGCTATCCTCTACGCGGGCAAGGCCTGTCTTGACGCCCAGATCCGGATGCAGCGCCTGGAGCAGTCCTACAGGGCCGTGTTCGGGGCGGGGGCCGGGGCGCAACTGCAAGCGGTGTATGAGCAGACCGACCGCGTGGGCCTCAGGTTCGTGGAGACAGCCGAGGCCGCCAAGTCCTTCTTTGCCGCCGGGCAGGGCACCGCGCTTGCCCCGCAGCTCAACGACATTTTCAGGGCCGTGACCAACGCCGGCGCGGCCCTCCAGCTGTCAACGGAGCAGGTCAACGGTACCTTCGTCGCCCTGGGTCAGATGATCAGCAAGGGCAAGGTGCAGGCCGAGGAATTGCGCGGACAGTTGGGCGAGCGCCTGCCCGGCGCGTTCCAAATGGCAGCCAGGGCCATGGGCATGACCACCGCCGAGCTGGACAGGTTCATGGCCGACGGCAAGCTGACCGCCGAGGAATTGCTGCCAAGGCTGGCCGAAGTCCTTGAGGAAAAATACGGCAAGGCCGCCGAGAATGCCGCCAGTACGGCACAGGGCTCCATCAACCGCATGTCAACGGAGTGGGAGCGATTCAAGGCCGGCCTTGTTGAGAGCGGCCCGGCCGTGTTCACGGTGCAAGTCATCACCGAGGTTTTGCAGGATTTTAACAACCGCATCGCCAGGGTGCGCGATGACGCCCGCATTGACAAGAAGCTGCGCAAGTGGGGCGTATCTCCCGACGTGCGGCGCGAGGCCGGTTTTTCGCTGACCAACCCGGAAATTGAAGAGGGATACTCCGACGAGTGGCGGGAAGTGGTCAGACAGGGCGAGGCGGAACAGGCCGCCAGACAGGCCGCCGCCGATGCGCGCGCCATCCGGCGGGAAAAAATCGGCGCCAACGCCCGTGCGGCCATGGAAAAAGCCCTGAAAGACACTGTGGAGCGAAAGAAAGCCAATCTGGAAAAGGAAAAGAGCGCCGCTGTCAGCGCCATACAAGAGGAAATGGCCGCAGCCAGGGAGGAAGGCTCGAACGCCGGCACGCTGGCGGCCCTGAAGGCCGACCTCGCCAGGGTTGAGACCGTGTACGACGACAAGCTGGCCGAACTTGGCAAAAGGGGCGCGGCCGCCGCCAGGGCCGCCGCCGTTGCCCAGGCCGACTACACCGGCGAGCTGGAGCGCACCCGGCAGCAGATCGACAGCCTGCAACAGCAGCTTGATCTTGATCGTGGCGAGGATCTGGCGCGGGCAAAAATCCGCATTGAGCAGCAATATCAGGCCACCCTCAGCAAGACGCGCGAGGAGCTGGACAAGCAGGTGGCGCGCGGCGCCCTGACGCGATCCCAGGCCGAAGCCCTGGAGTTGGAAAAGGGCAAGGCCGCCGAACTGCAAAAACAGGTCAGCCTGCGCGACGCGGAAAACGCCGCCTCCGAAAAGGCCATCCGCCTGGCCGAGGGGCAGCTCAGTTTTTACAAGGAACTGGGCGAACTGGGCGGAAAGTATGAAAATCATCTGGAGTTGCAGATCCGGCTCATTGAAGAGCAGGCCAAAAAATACGAAGCCCTGAAAATCCCGCCAAGACTGATTGAGGACTGGAAAAAGCTCAAGCTCCTGCAAGTCTCCACCGACCCCCTTGACGGCGCGTACCGGGGCCTGCTGAAGTTCACTGCCGAATATTCCGACGCTGGCAAGCAGTGGGAGGACATTACCCACAATTTTGCCTCGGACTT
>APFI01000097.1 GCA_000403945.1 Desulfovibrio sp. Dsv1 | reverse complement strand
ATCTTCCCTCCTGAGTTGGCTATAGCGTATACCAGTACTCAAAGGGACTAAACACCTAGGGCAGCCCCAAATTTTTTGTGTCGCATTTGTTCATGCGGGACAATATCGGACATTGCCGGAGTATGCTTCAGCATTTGCCGACCGCGTCGCAAAAAACCGTGATACACGTTGAAAAAAAACACTATGAAGGTTCCCTATGTCCAATCTGGAGAACGGAACCCTTTTGCTTCTGCCCAAGTGCTGAAGATAATCCCCATCATTGACATCCTCCCCCGACTTCAGGCGGGGGAGGATGTCAGCAAGCCGTTTTCCCGGTTTGCGTTTTTTCCGTCATTATCCGGTAACCCCGTTTTCAGTACCCACTTTGCTGAAATCAGTCTCACTGTCACAGGGCATATACTCCTGTCCAATTTTTAGGCATTTTTTATTGACAACCTATACTCCTATGGGCATAAATATACCCATATGGGTACCTGACAAAACAAAGGAGGAATCCGGTATGGACATTATTCACAGGCTGGAAACGGTGCTAGAGTGGGGCGGCACGCGACGGAACATCATATTTCTCTGCATTTCCGGCATCTTTTTGGCCGTCAGTTTTTTCGACTTGCATCCCTTTCCTTTTGACGCCGCCTGGATAGCCATCGTTTTCTGCGGCCTGCCCATCATCCTGGAGGCTGTTCTCGGCCTAGCGACAGCCTTTGACATTAAGGCCGATGTACTGGTGTCACTGGCACTCGTTGCCTCGGTCATCATCGGGGAGGACTTCGCCGCCGGAGAGGTGGCCTTCATCATGCAGATTGGCGCACTGCTCGAAGACCTTACCGTAGCCAAAGCACGGGCCGGCATTGAAAAGCTGGTGCGCCTCACCCCACAGACGGCCCGTGTGGTGCAGGGACAGAACGAAAACATTATCCCTGCGAATCAGGTGGTCGTAGGCGACATGCTGCGCGTCCTGCCGGGTGAAACCGTGCCTGTGGACGGTATCATCCGTGAGGGAGAGACCTCCATCAATCAGGCCGTCATGACGGGGGAATCCCTCCCTGTTGACAAGACTGCGGGCGACGAGGTCGTCTCAGGCACGGTCAACCAGTTCGGTGCCTTCATTATGGAAGCCACGCGCGTGGGCGAGGACAGCTCCATCCAGCGCATGGTGCGCCTTGTCCGTTCGGCGGACGCCGGAAAAGCGAAAATTGTGCGGCTAGCCGACCGCTGGGCCACTTGGATTGTGGTCATCGCCTTGACCTCTGCTGCCCTGGCATGGCTTGTGACAGGCGAAGTCATACGCGCCGTCACCATCCTTGTTGTTTTCTGCCCCTGCGCCCTGGTACTCGCCACGCCCACGGCCATCATGGCCGCCATCGGCAATGCCACGCGACACGGCTTTCTTGTGCGTGAGGGAGACGCTTTGGAACGACTGTCGCAGATAGGCCGCTGCGCTTTTGACAAAACAGGCACCTTGACCTCGGGTACACCGCGTGTGGTGGCTGTGAAGAGTCTCACGGACGATCTTGAGGACGACGAACTGTACCGTCTTGCCGCCGGAGCCGAACTGCTCTCGGAACATCCCCTTGGCAAGGCCGTCGTCAGGTCGTTTAGGAAAAACGGGAAAGCTGTGCCGGAGAAAATTGAGGAGTTCCACATGATCCCAAGCAGGGGTGTCAGCGCGCGCGTGGAAGGACATATGGTCATGGCCGGGAACCTGAAGTTGTTACGAGCACAGGGAATTTCAGATGTGACGGCTCTGACGGATATCGCTGTGTCGCATCTTAAGAATGGTTGCACCGTCATTCACTGCGCCGTAGATGGTAAGCCCGCTGGATGCATCGCCCTTGCGGACACATTGCGAGAGGATGGTCCAGGCATGGTCGGGCGCCTTCGTCGCCTGAAAGTGGCGACTGTGTTGCTCACCGGCGACCACGAAACTGCCGCCCGCCAAATTGCCGGACAGGTAGGGATTGATGTCGTGCGCGCCAGCTGCCTGCCCGAAGACAAGCTCCATTATATTGAGGCAAGTCAGAAAGACGGCATCAGGGTGTGCATGATTGGTGACGGTATCAATGACGCGCCCGCTTTGAAAAAGGCCCATGTGAGTATCGCTATGGGCGGTGTGGGCAGCGACATCGCCGTGGACGCCGCCGACATTGCCCTCGTGCATGACGAAATCCGTGAAATCCCCCACCTTGTGGCACTGGCACGGCGCACCATGCTCACCATCAAATGCAACCTGGCGTTTTCCATGGGATTGAATTTTGTCGCCATCATCCTTGCCATGACAGGGGTGCTCAATCCTGTGATCGGCGCACTGGTTCACAATGCCGGGTCAGTTGTTGTCATCATTAACTCCGCGCTGCTACTTCACTGGCGCAGGCAGGACATCGCCCTAAAAAAGCCGTCTATTTTGACATCCTCCCCCGCCTGAAGTCGGGGGATTCCTGGCGGTAGCGGCTCTAACGAGCCGCACCCTAAGCGGATTCCCGCTTCAACGCGGGCGCTTGAGCCCTTCCCGCTCCACAGGCTGACACGGCCTGCCCGGCCGCCAGAATGTTCAGCGCCGCGTCATGATCGGCATTGAGTTCAAATCCGCAGGCCGTACATTTGAATTTGGCCTGTGCTGGTCTGCTGTTTTGATCCACGCAGCCACAATGGCTGCATGTCTGGCTGGTATATTGCGGCGGGATGCTGAGCAAGGCGCCTCCCGGCCATGCCAGCTTGCAGGCCAGTTGCCGCCGGAACTCGAACCAGCTCTGATCCGGAATGGACTTGTTCAAGCCGGCTTTGGCCCGCACATTTTTTCGGGCGCACCCAGCGTGCCGGAAGCCGAGCGCGACATGTTCCGCACCTTCAAATCCTCAATCATGACAAGAGCGTGGTTTTTGCTGACCGTCGTGGAGAGCTTGTGCAGGAAGTCGTTACGGACATCGGCGATCTTGCGATGCAGACGCTGGATACGTTTTTTCAGCTTTTGCCAGTTGGAGGAAAATTTCGTGCGTTTGGACAGGTTGCGCTGCAATGAGGCCAACTTCCTCTCATGTTTGCGGAAGCTGTGCGGGGGAGTGATGGAACTGCCATCGGAAAACGTCGCAAAACGGGCAACTCCCATATCGATGCCGACAGCGCGTTGAGAAGGATGTACCGGTTCAGGAACTTCCCGTTCCGTCTGGATGGAAACATGCCACTTCCCGGCGGAAAGAGAAACAGTTGCATTTTTCAGCGTACCCTCGATTCGGCGACTCTTGCGATAGCGCCCCCGACCGATCCCGGGAAGGAATATGCGGATGTTGCCTTCATCGAGCCTGAAGCCCTGCGGGTAACGAAAAGCGTCGTGGACACCCTTTTTCCTGAATCGCGGAAAATCCGCGCGCTTCGCAAGAAAGTTTCTGTAGGCTCTGTCGAGGTCTTTTAACGCCTGCTGCAATATCCGGGAATGGGCTTCGGCGAGGAAAACGGTTTCCTCCTCTTTTTTCCAATCCTTCAACTTCCCGGCGAGCGCATGATACCCTGAACGTTTACCGTCCGCTTCGTAAGCGTCTTTTTCCATTGCAAGCGCCTTGTTCCAGAGAAAACGGCAACATCCGGCGAAACGCCGCATGAGGCTTTCCTGTCCGGCCTTGGGACGAAGCTGAAACTTGCAGGCTTGCAATATTTCCATGATTGCCAGGATATCCCAGTACACACTAAAAGGCAAAAATTCCGGTTAAGGTGCGCCTTATATCTTCCTCCTGAAGGGAGAGGTTTTACGGCGCGCTGGATAAGAGTAGCCGGACACAACACGCAGCAAGGTGTTGCCGCTGTTCGCCGTTTTTCGTTCCACGCAGGAAACCTCATTCTCGTAAGGCACAAAGTACTCTTCCTGCTCCATGGTGAAGGTTATGTCCTTTTCTTGGACCGAAAGCGCCTTGATCTTGTCTCCGGTTACGAATAGGAGCGCAGAGGGCCGATCCACATCACATTTTTCACGAGCCTGTCCCAGACAAAATCCTCATCGCGAGCATGGTGACGATATCATGATTTCGCTGGCCAGCCGCCCCGCCTCAGAAAACCCACGTTTGCTTCGTTATGTCGTTATGGATAGTATGCATAATGGTTCCCATAACGCATTTACCGGCGCGAGGGAAGTCCGTTCGGCACTTGCCCGGTGGCGGCAAGGCGGCTAGCATGACGGCTATGAAAAAAATACAAGCGCTCCCTCCCCTTTCCAGCCAGCTTCCGCTCTGGTGTGACTATCTGTTGGCGCAGCGCGGGCTTTCGCCCCGTACGGTGGAATCCTACAGTCAGGATCTGGAAAATTTTTTTCTCTTTGAGGAAGAGCTCGGCCAGAACGGCAGCCTTGAAAACGGCCCTGCCGAGCAGGAAATTTTGCTTTATTTGGCATGGTTGCGGGCTAGGGGCAATACCGGGCGGACGCTGGCCCGGCGGCTCTCCGCCCTGAGGGTCTTTTTCGCCTTTGCGGTGGAGCAAGGCGTATTGAAAAACAACCCGGCGCTTTTGCTGGAGAATCCCAAATTGCCCCAGCATCTGCCGGAGGTGCTCAGCCGTGAAGAAATGGAAAAGCTACTGGCCCTGCCGGACATGGACGACAAAAGCGGCCGACGTGATCGCTGTATGCTGGAGTTGCTGTATGCCGCCGGCCTGCGGGTTTCCGAACTCTGCAATCTCAGCGTGACCGATCTCGATCTGCAACGAGGTCTGGTACGCACCTTCGGCAAGGGAGCCAAAGAACGCCTGGTACCCTTGCACGACATGATCCAAGAACTGCTGGCCGACTATCTGCGCGCTTGGCGTCCGCAGTTTTCACCCAGCGGCAATCAGCTTTTCGTCAACCGTTCGGGCTGCGCGCTGAGTCGGCAATACGTCTGGAAAATGGTTAAAAAATACGCCATGCTGGCGGGCATCCGACGTCCTATCTCGCCTCACACCTTCCGGCATTCCTTCGCCACCCACCTGCTGGAAGGTGGCGCGGATCTGCGCGCGGTGCAACTGCTGCTTGGTCACGCGGATATCAGCGCTACTGAAATTTACACCCATGTCCAAGCTGAGCGCCTGCGCGGCATTCACCGTCAATTTCATCCCCGGAGCCAGTTGTGAGCGCCGCCACGGCAACCCTGATCACCTGCCACGCCAATGCGGATTTTGATGCATTTGCGGCCATGTTGGCCGCGCGTCATCTCTATACCCCCTGTGTGCTGCTTTTTCCCGGCAGCCAGGAGCGGGGACTGCAAAAAGTTTATGCTGGTCTGGATCGCGCCGCCTACGGATTTGCCGAAGCCGCCGACCTGCGTTGGGAGGATTTCGGCCGCCTGGTGCTGGTGGATACCCGCCAGCGCAGCCGCGTGGGCCATGTGGCTCCCCTGCTGGAACGCTCCGGCGTGCGGATAGAGGTCTGGGATCACCATCCAGACTCGCCGGACGACATGGCGGCGGATGCAGTGCAACTGGCCCGGGTGGGCGCGGCGACCAGTCTGCTGGTTCAGGCGTTACGGACGCAGAACACGCGCCTAGATCCCACCGAAGCGACCCTGCTGGGACTGGGCATTTACGGCGACACGGGTTCCTTTACCTACTCATCCACCACGCCCGAGGATTTCCAGGCCGCCGCCTGGCTGCTGAGCCAAGGCATGGACGTCAATCAGATCAACGAAATGGCCGCCCACGAACTGACCAGCCTGCACATCCAAGCCCTGAACAGCCTGCTGGAGTCGGCGCATACCTATACTATCAATAATACACAGGTAGTCCTAGCCGAAGCTTCCATGGAACACTATCTGGGAGATTTCGCCTACCTAGCCCATAGACTGATGGAAATGGAAAAATTCTCCGTGCTTTTCGCCATCGGCATCATGGGCGACCGCATTCAGGTGGTGGCACGCAGCCGTAGTGACGCAGTGAACGTGGGCGACATCTGCGCCGAACTGGGCGGCGGCGGCCACGCCTACGCGGCCTCGGCCTCCATCCGTTCCATGACCATCCACGAAGTGCGTGAAACCATTCTGCGCCGCCTGTACGATCAGGCCAACCCGGACAAAACGACGCGCGAATACATGTCGTCGCCAGCGGTGGGCATTGAATCCGCCTCCAGCATCCGCGAAGCCGACGAACTCATGCTCCATTTCGGCCTCAAGGCCGTGCCCGTGTTCCATCCGGGTACGCGCGTCTGCGTGGGGCTGCTGGACGCCCAGACCGCTTCGCGGGCCGGCACGCATGGTCTGGGTTCCTCGCCGGTGGAGGACTACATGCAGCGACGCGTGCATGTCCTGCCGCCCGACGCCAGCTTGAAGGATCTCACCGCCATTATTGTGGACGCGCGCCAGCGCCTGGTGCCCATTGTGGACGGCGAAAAGGTGGTGGGCGTGGTCACGCGCACGGACCTGATCAATGTTTTTGCCGACGAACCGGGCAGCCTGCTGGACCGGAAAAGCCAGAATAGCAAGGAACGCAACATCGGCAAACTCATTCAGGACCGCCTCCCGGCCGAAATCCGCGACCTGCTGCGCTTGGCCGGGCAATTGGGCAGAAAACTGGGACTGCCCGTTTATGCTGTGGGCGGCTTTGTGCGTGATCTGCTGCTGGACAGGCCCAATCAGGATATCGACCTGGTGGTAGAGGGCAACGGCATTGCTCTGGCCAAGGCCTTGGCGGCGGAATTGCACGGCCGGGTGCGCGAACACCAAAAATTCCTGACGTCGGTGGTGATTTTTCACGACGCCAAGGGGGCCGAAGCGCGTATCGATGTGGCCACGGCCCGTCTGGAATACTACGAATATCCGGCGGCTCTGCCCACAGTGGAACTTTCCTCCATAAAAATGGACCTCTTCCGGCGTGATTTTACCATCAACGCCTTGGCGGTGCGCCTGGACAGCACGCCTTTCGGCCAGCTGGTGGACTTTTTCGGCGGCCAACGCGACGTCAAGGAGCGCGTGATCCGCGTGCTGCATACCCTGAGCTTCGTGGAAGATCCCACCCGCTGCCTCCGGGCCGTGCGTTTCGAGCAGCGCTATAAGTTCCGCATCGGCGCAGGCGCGGAAAAACTGATCAAAAACGCGCTCTCCCTCAAGCTCATGGACCGCCTTTCCGGGCCACGCCTGTTCAGCGAGTACCAGCACATCTGCGACGAGGCCGACCCGCCGGCATGCTTTTTCCGTCTGGACGAGTTGGGCATTCTGCGGGCCATTTCGCCGCATCTCGCCCTGACGCCCAACAGGCGGGATCTGCTGTACCGCCTGCGGGAAATGCTCACCTGGTATCGCCTGCTCTATTTCGATGAACCGGCGCAAGCTTGGCTGCTCTATTTCCTGGGGCTCAACCTTAACTTGAACTATGCGGAAACGTCGGCCCATTTTCACCGCTTGGGACTGCCGGAGGTCAAAAAGGCGGAAATTCTGGGCCAGCGTGAACAAATGCGTGCCGTGCGCGGCAAACTGGAAACTTGGCAGCGTCAGGACGACGTCGGCCGGACCAAGGTCAGCGTCTTGTGCGATCTGCTGCGCTCCATTTCTTTGGAGTGCCTGCTGTACATCATGGCTTCAACGGATAATCCGGGCCTTCAGAAAAATCTTTCGCGCTACATCACCCAATGGCGGCGGGAAAAGGCCGACATCTGCGGAGCGGACCTGCGCCGCCTCGGACTTGCTCCCGGGCCACTCTACGGCATCATTCTAAAAGCCGCGCTAGTGGCCAAGCTGGACGGCGAGGCCCCCAATGCCCAAAGCCAGCTCGGACTGGCCCGCGCGCTGCTGAAAAGCGCGGCCGAAAGCGGCGGCAAAAGCTGTGTCCGCCCCATGAGCAAACAATCAATGCTTGCTCCCTAACTTTATACAATGTATGATGCCTTAGTCATGAAACAACTTTGGGCACCTTGGCGCATTGAATATATTCTGGGCCCCAAACCCGATGCCTGCGTGTTCTGTCTGCCCGTCACCACGGGAGAAGACGAGGAGCGCTTGGTGCTGTATCGCGGCGCACAGGCATTTGTGATCATGAACAAATACCCTTACAACAACGGGCATGTCATGGTTTGCCCGTACCGGCATGTCATGGCTCTTGCCGACCTGCCCGTTGAGGACACCCATGAAATCATGGACTTGGTCCGGCGTTGTACCGTGATTCTCAAGGAACATTTTAACTGCGAAGGCATCAATGTGGGGCTCAACCAGGGACAGGCCGCTGGCGCGGGCATTCGTGAGCATCTGCATTTTCACTTGGTGCCGCGCTGGAACGGCGATTCCTCATTCATGGCCGTGTTTGACGAGGTGCGCACCATGCCGGCTCACCTCAACCGGACCTATGCGGCATTGCGGCCTTATTTCTGTCGCTGAGATAAAACGGCCTGAGCGTCCGCGTCGTTTCCCTGCGCCGGAAACGGCGGAGAACGCGACTGGCGGAACCGTTGCATTGCGATCCTCTGACGATGTGCTCGGCGCTTTGCTTTTCAGGTAAAGCGAGTTACCTGAACGCCTTGGAAAAATTTTGGGACAGCTTGTACCTCGAGGAGTATATCTATGCGGTATGTCAAGGTTCTGTTACTCGCCATCCTTTTTTTTCTGGCGCTGGTCTTCTTTTTCCAAAACCAGAACGCCCTTTCCCAGAATCTGGTGTTGACGCTCAATCTTTTCTTCCTGCCTCCCATGACCTCCATCCCTCTGCCCTTCTATTTCATGGTTGTGGCGGCCTTTTTTATGGGGGCCGTGCTGGCGCTCGGTTTCCTAGTCTGGGATAAGGTCAACCTGTCCGCGCGTCTGATGAAGAGCAAATGGCGCGTCAGCAGATCGCACAAGACGCTGACCTTGGTCCGGCCGACGTCGTCCTGACGCTGCCAAGTTT